>CBDVBK010000030.1:0-42120 GCA_965372215.1 uncultured bacterium
GTTGAACAACCCGAAGGAACGGGAGAGACTTTCTCATGCACTGATATGGTTGCAGGTCTCTCTTTCGCCAGAATGCTGACTGACAGGTTCAGTGCTGGTCTTACCGTGAAGTATGTCAGAGAGCAGTGGGATGATGTCTCTGCAGGTGGAATTGCTGTTGATATCGGTACTCTTTACGACACGGGTTTCAAAACCCTTCGTATTGGCATGTCCATACAGCACTTCGGCGGCGAGCTTACTCCCGACGGAGAGTACACTACGTGGTTCAGCGGAGGCGATTCTACAGAAGTATACGAATCATACTCAATGCCAATGACTTTCAGGCTTGGAATGGCGATGGATATCATCAACAGAGGACCACACTTCCTCACAGTAGAAGTTGATGGTATTCATCCCAACGACAATGTGGAACAGCTTGGAATAGGTGCCGAGTACTGGTACAATAATATGTTCGCCCTTCGTGGCGGCTATCGTATTAACACGGATGAAGAGGGTCTTACTGCTGGAGCGGGATTCAATATCCCTGTTGGCAGCAATACTATTTCCCTCGATTACGCCTATGCGGACTGGAACAGATTGGAAATGGTTCATAGAGCCAGTCTGGGGTTCGCATTTTAGCTGACTTTAGATACCCACGGGGCAGGTGACGTATCACTGCCCCGGTCGGTCGGAAGGAATGAATGACACTTCTTGCACTGGTACTTTCGGTACTCACCAGTTTCCAGGTAATCTGGAATGTTGAACCTGCCTGTGAGCAGGAGGGTGGTACGGTACACATGACTGTACACCTTTATGAAGAGGATCTGCTCTTTGTGATAGAAGATGGAACGGAGGCCGCTTCCTGGGAAGTTGCCGCGGTCATCGATGGTGAGTTAACCGTTAGAAACAGTGGATCAGTATTAAAGAGCGAATTACCGGTAATCGAGACACTTTCGATTCTGAATGTACCGACAGGCAGTCATTTGCTGACAGTTATTATGAGGGATCTTGAAACCAGCAGGAGCTATTCATGGGAGGAAGAAATAGAAGTTTCCCTGATAGATAGTGCCTTCTGGTCTTCAGGCGGTCTTCAAATCCTTGAAGGAACGAAACAGAGAGCTTCCGGTTCAACCGAAGTTGTCTGGAATGTTTACTCCCCCTCACTATCTAACGAACCCGACTCCATTTGTGCCGCATATGTCCTGAGGGACGCGAGCGGTATTACCAGGAGAGAGGGATGGATGAATATGACCGCTTCTCGAACCAGTTCTGAATTCACAGCATCGATTGATATCAATTGTCTTGACGCAGGCGAGTACGAAATACTTACTGTTGTCATGTACGGTGATGAGATTGTTACTGCTTCCAGAAAGAGACTCGATATTCTTCAATCCTGGGATGTATGGGGAGAAGATCCTGATCTGACAAAGAAACTGATCAGACAAATTTCGAGTTCAGCAGAACTGAGGGCTCTTTCCAACGCAGAAGGACCATCCAGCCGAAACGCTGTGATGGCAGAATTCTGGCACAGGAGAGATCCTTCACCGGGAACCGTTCGGAATGAATATCTGGAAGAGTATCTTACAAGGCTTGACTATATAGAAGATCACTTCTCTGTTCTTAATAAAATGGGTATCAATACAGACCGGGGGAGAGTATATATTCTCCTGGGTGAGCCAGACATCAGAGAGAACAGACCACTTGAGAATTTCAGTCTTCCCAGTCAGACCTGGACGTATTTTACTCCACCTCTTGAAGTGGATTTCGTTGATTATGACGGATACGGAGAGTTCGAACTTTATACGGAATGGGAGGAGGTCAGGAATGCCTGGGAAAGGCATAAGATTTTCTAGGACTGTTGCGTTTCTAGCGATCTGTGGAATCGCTGGGGGTTCGAATCTCGCTTCGCTCAGCCAGGGTGATATCCGTTTTGGAATTGATACAGCGCTTTTCAATTACACCGGAACCGGTTCTCTAGGTTTGGAAATCTATCAGCAGCTGGATATAGAGCAGTTTTCCATGGATCAGGATTCAATGGCAAGGTTTTCCACGCTTATTGTACTGATTTCCGGAAATGGAGACACTGTTGCGGTTGACCAATGGAACTCTGAGACTATCTGGGCTCAGAACAGATCGGTTGTCAACAGTACTGTTCTTGCTGTTACGCCCGGAGAATACGTTTTGAATGTGGTTGTAACGGATGTCGGAAACGGAAGAGAGGGACAGCTGTCCCGCAGCGTTGAAATTGAATCTCCCGAAAACCTCAGCGAGATTGAACTCGCAAAAGCTATAGTTCCGGCTCAGGAGGGATCATTTAACCCTCTAAGAAAGGGTGAACTGATAATATATCCTGCAGCAAGCGGAAGTTTTACGCTTCCCGGAGAGCACACGCTTTACTACTACGTAGAGATATATGGCGCGGGTGGCTGTACTCTGCGCATGCGGAGTCAGCTGCAAACTTATACCGGAGAGATCATATTCGCTAGACCCTGGGTACCCTTAACGGTCCCCGATGGCGCGGATGCGATTGGCCTGGTAGACAGTCTCGACTTATCTGTTGTACGGAACTCTGGACTTCATAGAGTGATTCTGGCAACTGTTATTCAGGGCGATACTCTTGAAGTAGAAAAACTTCTGATGGTGGGAAGGGAGGCGGAATTCATTTCCGAATCCGGTGAGGAATCACCGGAGGAAGTTACTGTGCTGCCTTATCCTGAGCATTTCAGACTTATTCTATCTTCCAGGAAACTCGACATTTATGACAACCTTGATGAAGATGCTGCTATAAGGTTCTACTCTGCTTACTGGCAGGATCGAACTGAGCAGCGTCAGCAATTCGAGACCCGCTGCAGTGAGAGCGAGAGATACTCCAGTACTTTTAGAGATGGCTGGGAAACCGACCGGGGAAGAGTATACGTTATCTATGGTCCCCCGGATGATATTGAAGCTGTTCTCTTTCAGGGAGGACTGTATCCTTATGAGATCTGGTTCTACCATGAAGGCATGAATGAAAGGTTCGTTTTTGCCGACAGGAGGGGAACAGGAGAATACGAACAGATCTTCTCCACAATTGAAGGAGAAGTCAGCTATTCTAATTGGGAGGAAATGATTGCACCTGTCAGTATCGGATCAGATGCAGGTGAAGAAACCTCCTTGCATTGAAAGGTGAAGGGAAATAATGCCTGAAAGCACAGAGCATTGTGAAAAGGCATACAAATTTGTTGATGCGGTTTGCATACCGCTTAAAGTAGGAGGTCGAATATGATATTATTTGCGGGATCGCGCAGGACTGGCTTGCTTGCCATCCTGACGGCGCTCCTGTTACCGGCCCTGGGAGTTGGTGTGGCAAGTGCTGACATGAGTGTCGGGGATGAGGTAATTCTTAAAGTTCCCGATCTTTCAGCGTTCCCTGATATAATCGAGGAACATCAGTTTACTTGTCGGGCCGTTACAGAGCACGCCTACTGGCTGGTGCAGGACACAATCACGGTTAAGGAGGGTTCGGGACCTGGAATTTACGGTAATCCTGTATGGGATACCCTGATGACCCAGGCTGAGCTTGATATATTAACCGCTGATTTTGAAGGAAACGAAGCCGATGTCTACGGAACTGTCACAGAGTATCTCGGAAATATCCCGGATACAGATGAAGATCCAAGGATCTGGATTGTATTTGCCACAATGCGTGACTTATACCAAGAACCTGCCGATAGACAGGTAATGGTGTATGTAAACCCTGAGGATGTTGATGGAAGCGGACTCTTCAACAGTCATGACATCATCTACATCAATGTGCATTCATACACTGAAACGGAGCCATTTCTTAATGATATCGCCAGGACTGCCAGGAAGAATAACGTACCGACCGGTCTTGGTGAGCTTCTCAGAACGGCAGTCCTGCCTACGGAAGACCTCTGGATCACAAGAGGACTCGGCGCGGTATGCCAGTACCTGTGCTATGGTCTTACAAGCACCCCCTCCCCTGGTCCAGGTCTGCTTTACGACTTAGGGAAGTTCAAGGCATCCGCCAATATAGAACTTACACACTGGCAGGCCGGCGGACACCTGAAGGATTATGCCAGAGCAAGAGGCGCTGAATTCCTCTGGATGATGTATCTGTCTCAGCGTATTGATGATACCGTCTTCAACTCCATTGCTCAATCAGACACGACGTCCATGCTCAATGTAGCAAGAGTGATAGATTCATCAATTCCGGACAGTCTTGCCATCCAGACCAATGTCGTGCCTATCTACAACGACTGGCTTATCTGCAACCTTGTCAATGATCTGAAGGATGAGTCATTCGGCGGGGGGATATATACATATGATATACTTCCCGATACTGTTGACTTCGGCTTTATAGGTCAATCACAATCATTTGCAAAGCGCTTCTCAGCATCAACGGTTTACCCGATAGATGTGTGGATAGCCGGTGAAGGTAAGGGAATGACTGCTCCGATCTGGGCCGCGCAATTCGTTGAGTTTAAAGGTGAATACGCTGATTACCCGACCATGTACTTCAATGGCATGTATTCGGATGGCGGCGGATCAGGCCCAGGACTCAACGGAAAATGGACAGGATATGCTGTAGCACTCAACGAGGACGAAACAGCGATTCTTTCTATTGAAACCGTTCCCATGAACGATTTTTACATGGGCTCATTCGAGCTTGACGGTGGCGCAGCCTACCTGGTCACCACGAACAACAACGAGGGTGGACTGCCTGATCTGAAGTTCGTTCTATCTCAGGATACAGATGAACCTGATGTTCTTCTGTCAGCCCATCAGAATAATATTAATGATCAGTACATCACGCTCTATACCACTTTGTATGACAGTATTCCGGAAGGATTTGACTGGTACGGACCTATCTTTACCGCGACAACTTCTGATACTTCCAATCTTTTCAATATGTCGGTCTTTTACGAAACTCTCTGGTCCTACAGGTTCACCGCGTGGGAAACAGGAGACTACACCATGCAGATCGCGGGTTACGACAGCACAGGCTTCGATGTAGAAGGCAGTATAGCTGTTTCTGTCGACTATATAACATCGGGCGGTCTGTCACTCAGCATGAATGAAATACAACTGAATATCGCTGCCGGAGCTGAGGCTCCAGGCACGATGGTCAGCTTGTGTGAATCAAACATGCTCGGTCTTGCGGTAGAAACACAGACTTCGCTCGAAGCTGTTCGCGGCCAGTTGACCGGCATTCTTGCCGGACCGGTGAGCATTCCATCTATTGATGCAGTGATTTCGTTCCCTGCTGAAAATTCCGAAGGTGCTGTATACAGATACACCGCCAACGGATGGAGCAGACTGGAAAGCTGGTTCCAGAACGGCAGAATGAGCGCTGCGGTCTCCGCTGGTGGAAATTATGCCTTTGGCTCGTCTCCCGGTGTATCATCACCGGAGATTCCTGCCGATTTCCGCTTCAGCGGTACATATCCCAACCCGTTCAGCGCGGAAGCTGCAATCAGTTTCTCGATGCCGTCAACGGGACATGTAAATGTAACAATCTACGACATGACAGGAAGAGCCATCAGGATCCTTTCCGACACGGAGATGATGGCAGCTGAACATAGTCTTATCTGGGATGGTCTTGATGAAACAGGCCACGCAGTCGGAGCAGGAGTTTACTTCTGCAGACTGCAGGCTTGTGGAGAGACAGTTACCCAGAAGATGCTTCGGATAGAGTAGGAAGGAGGGAGAAATGAAACAAAAAATAGCAATAGCGATCCTGGGCTCCCTCGTACTGCTGAGTGGTTGCGGGGACCAGCTTCCGACCAATATTCCCGAACCATATTACTATCAGGGATTCCTCAATCGAGGTTGGGATAAGTATGAGGATGAAATATTCTCGAATGAGCAGGGAACTGGTGCTCTCGATTATTTCAAAGATGCCATAGACAGCAATGTCCAGGGTATTGAAGGTTTCGTGGGAGCGGGTTGGTCAGCGTTATTCGTGAGCGATGAATGGCGAATCGCTGACGATTACTTCTACATGGCAATTCAGTTTGATGCAGGGTCATTCCCGATAATGACTCCAAGCGAGTCCCAGGTACAGGATACGATGTGGACCGTTTTCGAATGTCTGCATCCGGATCTTCCACCTGCAGTGCTGGATCCAATCCTTGAGTTGACTGCTGATTCAGGAATGATCTGGGTGGCGGATCAGATTGAAGACATCATTGATGATGATCCAATTCCTTACCGTTTCCAGCCTTTCGGCAGTGATCCAATAGCGATGTTCACTGCCACTAATTCATACACAGGCGCTGCATCCGTAGTGGACAGCATAACTGACGGATGGATCTACATGACAGCTCCACAAACGAAAATGACTATTGGTGGAGATAGCTACTACGTCTGGGTCAATGTTGATGATCAGATGAATTACGAATACAGAACTTTCACTGCAACAGGGAACGAGACTCAATACACTTATGACGCTCTTGCAGGCATCGTCATGCTGCAGGACATCAGAGGTGAGAATGGAGATCCTCTCCTGGGTTGCGCCGCTGCCTGGGGACTTGATCAGCTGAACAGTGAATACATCTTTGGTTCCGGCCAGGCCTATGCCGGACTCGAGTCAATCAACAATGTTCAGTTGAAAGGCACCGCAGCAGCGGTAGCCTATGCGAATCTGGCGTTCAAGTTCGCATGGTTCACCTGCACAAGTGAAGGATACGGAACCTATCTTGATCCGGATGATCCTGGATTCGTGGTTCAGCTCATGATCGTGATCGAGGATATGCTGAACTTCGAAGGAGAGCTGTAAAGTAAAGCTCGAGGTTCAGTTCTGATAAGAAAGCCCCCTGGCAACAATGCCAGGGGGCTTCCCAATAGTGCCACCCAACAGTGCCACCCACTATTAAAATTGACATTTGATCTATCCTATTTCCAGAAAAACTTGCATTCATCAGCAAAAAAGCGTAAACTAAATGTATGTCAAGAATTATACGAGTGGTCGTACCTGGATTACCGCATCATGTAACGCAGCGTGGTGTGCGGTCGATTGATATCTTTGAAAACGACAGGGATAGACGATTTTATCTCAGGATGCTCTCTGAATCTGCCACAAAGCATAAGCTTGATATCAAATGCTGGTGCTTGATGTCAAATCATGTACACTTGATTGTAGTTCCTGAAAACGATGAAAGTCTATCTCAAACAATTGGATCAGCTCACTGGGCGTATGCAATTAATTTCAATGAACGTAAAGGTGTTAAAGGAAGATTGTTCCAGGGAAGATTCTATTCAACACCCATGTCTTATGTACATTACTATGCTGCAGTACGATATATTCTTCGTAATCCGGTCCGTTCAGGAATTGTCATGAATGCCTGGGATTATGAGTGGTCAAGCACGAGATTCCACATGAGGTTAATTGATAATGATCCTTTGGTTTCTGAACCTGATATTATTAACTCATTCTTAAGCTGGAGGGAATATCTTGCGACTGATCCCGGTGAAATGGATCTGATTCGAAAAAGAACAAAGAGCGGTAATCCATGCGGAGAAGCAGACTTTATCAGGAAAATAGAAGGACTAACAAATAGAAAATTTCAGATAAGAAGTGTTAATCAAAATATGGTAGATAAATAATACAAAATATCCAAAACTGATTAAAACGAATGTCGTTTTAATGGTGGGTGGCACTTTTGTATGCAGGGGCTTCGATTGAGAAGATGTCATAATTGTCTGTACCACCTAATCTGTCCGATGAGAAGGCAAACCAGCCGGATCCCGGATTCCATGCCGGATAGATATCCTTTCCCGGATCGTCAGTAATCTGAACAAGGTTGCCGTCAAGATCACTGATCCAGATATCCCATTGTCCTGATCTGTCCGATGAGAAGGCAAACCAGTTGTTTTCGGGCCCCCAGCATGGATGAATATCATCAGAACTGCCTTCAAGAATGGCATGAGGATTAAATCCATCCGCGCCGATGAGCCAGATATCTGATTGTGTACCGTCATTTACCTGAAATAGTATCCACTGTCCATCAGGTGAATACGAAGGGCGCAGACAATCAAATGATGGGGTATAGAAGGAATTACATGTAAGACTATCCACGTTATACTCCGCTTTCCAGAGACCCCAGTATGAGTCAGAATACGTGCAGAAAAGCAGAGAATCACTGTTAGGGGACCATGTTGGATGAAGGTGTTTCAGACCATCACTCAGTATAACAGTGATATACCCGGTGTATCCAGGAATAGTGCATATATCCGAGTTTGTGTTTCCGGAAAAGGTCGTGAAAACGACTTTTCCTTCAACTGCACTCCAGCAACCTGTCGGACCAACTGATTCATTCAAGTTGGAGGATGTCATGAGTGCGGGAGATCCCGATCCATCGAAACCATATAGACATGGGGATGAGCCGTCAAATGATGAAAATAGAAGGACATTTCCGTATGGTGACCAGGCAAGAGATGTGTCAGGGAAGTTACTGGAAACGTAAAGATATGTTCCATCAGGCCATTGTTCCGGGTCAGTAGGACCGTCTCCGCATGCAGCAAATAGAATCGTTAAAATAGTTGTCGATACGATAGTGGTGTATTTCATTGTATACTCCGATACTGATATTTTTTCTGATCGAAACCCGGTGCATCTGTTAAAGATGAACGCTGCATGGAGGGTTGACTGTAATACTGGCTCCCAGAGTTATCAGTCTGCTTACAAGGTTCTCATAACCCCGTTCGATCTGGTTTACATTTCGTATTATGCTTATTCCTTCCGCACAGAGAGCAGCTGTAAGAAGCGCCATTCCAGCTCTTATATCAGGACTGCTCACATTAGTTCCATGAAGTTTTGAAGGACCTGAAATCACTACCCTGTGCGGGTCGCATTGAATGATACTTGCTCCCATCGCGATCAGCTTATCAACAAAGAAGAGTCTGCTCTCAAACATTTTCTCAAAGATAAGCGAAGTTCCTCTGGATTGAGTCGCTACCACTACGGCAGTACTCGTAAGATCCGGTGAAAAACCCGGCCATGGAGCATCGTAAACGGTCGGAATAGACCCGCCTCGATCAGGCTGTACTTCAAGGGTCCGACTGCCATCTATGATAATGGAGTCGTCCTTTGATTCAATAGTAACTCCCAGCTTGGAGAATCCATTCATGATCGGCTGAATGATATTTTCGGGAACCCCGGTAATTGTTACTTCTCCGCCGCAGCATGCAGCAAGACCGATGAAACTGCCGATCTCGATATGATCGGGTACTATTGTATGTTCCGTGCCTTCCAGAAGACCGTTTCTGCCGACAACACTGATTCTGTTCGTGCCGATACCGGTGATCAAAGCTCCCATGGAAACCAGCATTGTTGCCAGATCCTGAACGTTAGGCTCACATGCCGAGTTGTAGATCACGGTTTCTCCCTCGGCTAACGTAGCTGCCATCAGAGCATTCTCCGTTGCTGTTACGGAAGGCTCATCGAGAAGTATCGATCTTCCTCTCAGTTTCTTTGCTGAGAATAAGAATTTTCTATCAACAAAATCAACTTCAGCACCCATCTGTTCAAGAAACAGAAAATGTGTGTCCAGCCTCCGTTTTCCAATTACATCTCCGCCGGGAGGTGGAAGCTGTACTCGGCCGATTCGCGCCACGAGCGGGCCTGCGAGAAGGATGGATGCTCTTATGGAACGACATATATCCTCATGGATGTTATCAGGGTTGATACATGCTGCGTTCAGCCTGTATGAGCCGTCACCAAGCATGGTTATCTTAACGCCGATGCTTTCCAGAAGAGCAAGCATCGCTTTTACATCTCTGATTTCAGGTAGATTATGAATAACAACATCTTTGTCTGAAAGAATAGATGCTGCGAGAATTGGAAGGGCAGCATTCTTGCTGCCAGAAGGGTTCAATACTCCCGAAAGTGGCTTACCCCCTTCGACAATGTACTCATCGGATGAAGGAAATGTCATGCTTTGCTTCCTTTCCTTCCCGCTTTCCGGAGGAGAGTGTGATAAAGATCAGGATAATCGTCAGGTACCCATTTCTGTCGGAGAAGCCATCTGATATAATCTTCATCCTGAGCTACGATATCCTCTACAAGCTGTCCTCTGTATTTCCCAAACGAGAATATCTTTATTTCCAATGAGGATTGAGTGAATTCCACCAATTCCTTCCAGCTATCCGAAGTTGTTAAATGCTGTTCCATGATAAATTCTACAAGAGCTCTAACAAGTTTTGTGTCAAACATTGCTCTGTGAGCATTACCGGCAATACTTGAATCAAGTTCGAATCTGTATCTCAGAACCTGAAGGGCATGAGAAGGAATAGAAGGCCATATATGTCTGGAGAGTCTGAGTGAATCCAGCTTCATTTCAGGGGTTATATCTTTGAAGACTTCGGGGAGCTGCCTCGTCAGTATTCCCAGGTCGAATGGAAGATTGTGAGCGCATATCAGGTCAGCTTTACCCAGAAGATCCTGAATGCTATGTGATATGCTGTCAAGAGATGGTTTTCCTTCCAGCATACTGTTTGTTATGTGATGAATTGCGGATGCCTCCGGAGGTACTGGATCCTGCGGCAGGACAAGTTCAATAAGCTCGATGTCCTGATCAGGCACTCTGGAGAAACCATTGTAAGTGCTTAGTAAAAAAGCAACTTCGCATATCTGTGCTGTTTCGGTGTCTATCCCGGTGGTCTCAGTATCAAGATACAGAATATTCCGGGTTTCCCCCTGATCGCCAGCACTGGAAAAGAGATCGAGTTCGTTTTTCATAAGTATATACTAATTCCCAAAGTTCTAACCCGCAAATCTGACGGAAATCCCTTTTCATTCATCTGGAATTTCCATTTTTTTGAAATTTTCTGCAATTATGTATAATAAGGTTAAGCTGATGAAAACAGTTATTACTAATTCTTTGGAGGAATTATGAAAATGATAACGATGTTTGCAGTTGTGCTTGTAGCACTATTTGCTGCATGTGGTGCCCAGCCGGAGGATGATACCCCGATATCCGCCCTGGATGTTCTTCCGGACGATGTCCTGTTCTCAATGGCCATTATCAATCCGGCAACGGTTATTTCGTCCCTTGACCTGTATGGTTACGAAGTTCCAATTCTTGGGGAAACACCTGTTTCAGGATGGATTCTTTCACTTCTTGATTGTGCGGATATGGATGAAGTGGAAACAAAACTGGGTATTGATACCAATGGAAGTCTGGTTCTCTTCATGCAGAGCATGATGCCGCAGAGCATTGGTGTAGCCATGTCTGTCACAGATGCTGCTGTTTTCTGGGCTAACACAGGTCTGACTCCCGAAGACGGCGAACCTCTGGATGGTTACGAAGTCAGCTCAATTGATGTTGAATTCGGCAAGCTATACTTCTGCAATACTCGCGGACTTCTTCTTGGTGCAGGCAGCAGAGCGGGGCTTCAGAGTATGCTCGAACGAATTGACGGGTCGTTCCCAGCTTCATTGCCTGGAATTCCTGATGGAAGTTTCTACTTCTACGCGGATGTGGCATCATTTGGTCCTATAGCTGCCAGCCAGCTCGCTATGCTTAAACCAACGATAATTGCTAATATGGATACTGCAGACGGTCCTGACGTAGAACTCACCGAACAAGTACTTGGAATGTATTTTGATATAATCAATCTGTTCCTGATGGAAACAAGTTCTGTTGATTTCGTGCTGTCATTTGAATCCGAGTTTATTACCGGAACTTCTTCCGTGATATTTGTACCCGGATCTTCTCTTGATCAGTGCATCATTCCGGCTGAGATTGATGATTTGACAGGATTGGTACCGGCCGGCAACGTAATCGCTGCCAGGATCAGTATAGACCCTCTGACAAGTGAAGCAGCGATGAACGCTGTGTTTGGTGCCATGGGCATGGAAGATATTCCTCAGGACATGGTAACATTCTGGGCTCAGTGCTCTCGCAATACTGCCATGTCAATGATCTCTGATCCTGATAACCCGATGCATATCATCGCTGTTTACGAGATGCCGGAAGGAGCCGGACTTGAAGAGGTTCATGAGGTTTACGATATTCAGTTCTCTATGATAGAAAATATTCTTGACATGCCGGGTCTTTCACTTTCAGAAGTGCAGTATGAGGAATTTGAAGGAATCGAATGGGTCACATTCAGCATGGATATGGATATGACTGAAATTCAGCCTGAAGTGGAAGACAGCGCTCCGCTTGCTCAGAACGTCTCCTGGAAAGCCTGGCTGACTGTCAGCGATGGAATTCTCTACCTCGAGATGGGAGAGCTGCCCTTGACAGTTCCTCAGTTAATTGCTGGAAACTGGCAGGGAGAGACTCTTGAGAGCATGCCCGCAATGAAGAACTTCTCAGATTCAGCTGAAATCGCTATGCTGATCAACGTTCCGGAATATCTTAACATGGCTCTGTCCATGTCCGGACTTGAAGTACCTTCCATCGACGCTGATCCTGTCTGGCTCGAGATGGAGGTGGATTTCACAGGTGGAGGCGTAGAGAAGCATTTCAGGGTGTCAGGAACGGGACTTGCTGTATTTATAGGAGATGCGGTTCAGATGTTTGGAGCGCTGAGTCAGTAATCCAGATATAACAGCTTTAAAGATTATCGGCAGTCACTTTTGTGATTGCCGATAACTTCATTGAACAGGTTTTCTGTTATATCTCTCCTGCGCCGCAATCATTCCCTCTTTAATGAAGAGATTTATACAATCAGCTGCTATATGAGCCATCCGCGCAGCTTCCTCTTCCAGTTTCTCCGGAACATTGTCAAGAACGAAATCTGCCAGATCAGAACTATCCGGTGCAGGACCTATACCAATTCGAAGGCGGGCGAAATCCTCCGTACCGAGACATTCGATAATATTTCCAAGGCCGTTATGTCCCCCATGAGATCCCCTGGCTCTTAATCTGAGATGACCGAGGTCAAGGTTAACATCGTCACATACAACCAGCAGTTCAGCTGCATCGTAATCCTTGATATCAAGAAATGCTGCGATTGCTTTACCGCTCCTGTTCATGTAATCAGCAGGCTTGATAAGGTCCGGGCCATCCGGTAGAACAGTTGCGATAAAGAGTCCGGCGTTTATGAATTGAACGCCGGCTTCTCCGGCCAGTATATCGGCCACCCAGAAGCCAGCGTTATGCCATGTCATGCAGTACTTCTTTCCCGGATTACCAAGACAGGCGATAACCCGGCAACTAGCCAAAATTTACTTGTCTTCGGAGGCGGGAGTTTCTTTGTCCTCTTCTGCTGCTTTCTCTTTATCATCGAGTTCAGCAGCTTCCTCTCCTTCGAGAAGTTCTTCCTCTTCTTCAACTTCGACCTTCGCGACGCTTGGGGCAACAACGGATGCCACAACCAGATCGCTGTCCATATCCAGAGTTAAAGTATCCGAAAGCACAATATCCGATAGATGAATTGAATCTCCTATTTCGAGATGTCCTACATCAACGGTCACGGAACCTGGAATGTCCTTCGCTCTAACCTTGATGATAATCTCATGAAGTGTGTGTTCAAGAACTCCACCCATAGTGACGCCCAGAGGAATGTTTTCAAGGCGCAGATGTACTGGAACCGAGACTATCTGATCTGCAGAAACTCTAAGAAAATCGATGTGAATGGGCTTGTCTAAAATTATGTCCCATTGTACATCTTTGACAATTGCTGTTACCGGAGATTTTCTACCCATTTTAAGATTGATGATACCGATAGAGGTGGAGTAACCTACGGTGTCCATGAACTCTTTTTCATTTACGGTTATGGTAAGCTCACTGCTTCCTCTGCCGTAAACAACAGCCGGAATAATTCCTGCGCGACGGAGTCTTCTTGCTATTCGGGAGCCAAACTCAGATCGTTCGGCAATTCCCAATGTTTTTTTCTCAGGCATTACTATATCCTTTCTTTCTCCCGATTATTTCGGAATGATGGCTGGGGCGGGAGGATTCGAACCCCCAGTGCAGGGACCAAAACCCTGTGTCTTAACCATTTGACGACGCCCCAGCAGCCTCTGCTGATCTGCACAGGGTATAATTCCCTGTCAGTATTTTTGAGAAACTTACTGCCTCGTTCTCGGTTTCGAAAAGCGCATAAAAGGTTGGGCCGGATCCTGACAACCCCCAGTTTCCGCAGGAATCTTTCAGAAAACGCGCCAGCTCTTCTATTTCAGGGAAGTGTTTCTCTAGCAGTGGTAGGAAATCATTCCACAGATTATGCGGGAAAATCTTACCCTCATGCCATACTGCTGACGAGGCTGAATAATGCGTAAGAATACCATTGTTTGTCAAGTACGGAGCCGTTCTGTCCCATGCGCTGTATGCCCAAGCCGTGGAAACCGTGACAGAGGGATGAAGAAGAACAGCATGGAAAGGGACTGAAGGAACAGGTGTTATCCTTTCCCCTCTTCCTTCAATAAGCGCGGCGCCGCCATGCAGGAAGAATGGAACATCACTGCCCAGCGCCGAAGCAGCGCCCTCCAGATTCAGAGCCGGCCTTGCAGTAAGAGTTCTGAGACCCAGAAGGACAGCCGCAGCATCGCTGCTGCCGCCTCCGAGACCAGCCTCAGAAGGGATTCTTTTTACAAGATCTATTTCTATATCCAGGTTCTCTTCTGAAAGAGAAAGAAAGCGAGCTGCTGCTTTCCAGGCAAGATTTGAAGAATCGGCTGGTACTCCATCATCTGAGCATGTCAGTGAGATGTTACCGCTTCCTGGTTTTGCGATAATGTGGATAGTATCATGCAGCGATATTTCCTGAAAAATACTCCGAATATCGTGAAAACCATCTGGTCGAGAATTCAAAATTCTCAATCCGAGATTTATTTTCGCAGGTGCGATCAGGGAAATATTCACGCCGGGATGGATTCAGTACCCGGGAACAGCGTCAGTGCCAGAGCGACTGCAATCACCCAGAGCAGAATATTGAGCAGGAGAGGTTTATCAGAGAGAAGGATTCTGTCAGGACTGCCTCCATGACCTTTTATATGTATAAGATAGAGGTATCTGAATACACCATATACCACAAACGGGATTGTTACCCACAGTTTTGTTGATACAAGTTCCATGGTTCGCTGGCTTACTGAATAGACCGCATATCCAATAATACTCGCGGCTGTAGCTATTCCCATCAGTTCATCAAGAAGGGGAATGCTGTACTCCTCGAGAATTTCCCGGTGTCCTGCTGCATTTTCTCCAAGAGAAACAACTTCGTATCGCCTTTTTGCGAATGCAAGAAATACTGCAAGGAAGAAGGTGCAGACTATTAACCAGGGAGATATCGATATATCCTTGTAACCTGCATCCATGGCCAGAGTGACTCCCGCGAGAGCTCTCAGTACGAACCCTGCTGCAATTATCAGTACATCCAGTATGACGACATGTTTCAATTTGAAGGAGTAGGCCAGCTGCATTATCAGATATATGCTGAGAACCAGAGAATATGTCGGTGCCAGAAACCAGGATGTGATCAATACACCTGCTGCAAGCAGGAATGAGGTCCCCGCTGCAAGTGAAACAGGCAGGGCCCC
Source organism: uncultured bacterium (assembly GCA_965372215.1). Classification (GTDB taxonomy): domain Bacteria; phylum Fermentibacterota; class Fermentibacteria; order Fermentibacterales; family JCC-6; genus Aegiribacteria. The sequence continues at coordinate 15,473 of CBDVBK010000030.1, forward strand.
AGAAGCAATGGGTCTATTCTTCTTCTGAGGGTGGCACTTATCCCGCTTGCGGTCAGCAATATCATTTGTAAGGTAAACCGAACTTGAAAGGAGGCAGAAGCCTAACGCTCCCATTGCTGTCAGACCGATCGCTCTGGGATCATCCCAATGATTTCCAAAAAGAATTCCTGCAAAGATGAAGAGATTCTTCGTCCATGATCTTATTCTTAAACTTCTTAAAAGAGCTGAAAATGTTTTCATAACACATAACAATAATTAACAATACGGTTAAGAAACAGTTTTGTTCAATCCGAACCTGATCATTATATTGCTCACTTCAGTGAGACGGGTTTTTTGTCTCATTCTGTTTTGTTCGGGTTAATGGCAGAACTAACAGTTTCCCGTTTGATCTCCGGCAATAGAAAAATTCAGTATCCTGAATTTTTTGCTCGGAAGGAGCGTAATGCGGTCAGTCTCAATTATCCTGATATTTGCAGCATTATCGGCTTTTGCAGGGGCTTACACTGTCGAGGTCAGCGGCAATTCTCAGCATGGAAGAATTGAGACGGTTCTTGCTGATCCACTGGAAATAACTGTCAGGGATTCTTCCGGAGAACCTGTCAGCGGGGTTCCGGTCGAGTTCGAGATAAGATCCGATCAGGGGACTCTTGCATATCCAATAATCGGAGAGTATCCCTTAATTCTTGAGGGTGATTCTGTATCAGGACACTTTTCATCTGTCAGAATACTGACCGGGTCAGATGGAATTGCGGCAATATCGCTTAAACTCGGGAACATATCCAGTAATAATACTATTGAAGCAACTGTTATACTTCCGGACGGTTCTGAAGAAGAAATTGATTTCTCCGCTCTTGCTGTTGATCTGAAAAACATAATTTTCCAGATACTGGGCGGGCTGGCTATTTTCCTTCTGGGCATGAAGATGATGTCCGAGTCGCTTCAGCGAGTTGCCGGCAATAAAATGCGCGGAATACTCAAGAAAGTTACCAGCAACAGGTTCCTCGGGCTTATGGCAGGAGCTCTGGTAACAGCGGCGATACAGAGTTCAAGCGCTACATCCGTTATAGCGGTGAGCTTTGTCAATTCTGGTCTCATTGTGCTCAAACAAGCTGTCGGTGTCATAATAGGCGCTAATATAGGTACTACTATTACCGGTCAGCTGATAGCCTTCAAGATCACACATTATGCTTTCCCAATGCTGACCGTTGGATTCGCAATGTTTGCTTTCTCGAAGAATAGAAGAACCCAGTTCTGGGGAAAGGCTCTTACCGGCCTTGCTCTGATTTTCATTGGAATGACCATAATGAAAGGGGTTCTTGATCCTCTTAAGACCAGCATGGCTGTGAAAAGTTTCTTCATGAGCTTCAGCACGAATCCGTTGCTTGCAATTCTTGCGGGAACACTGGTAACATCGATTATACAGAGTTCAAGCGCGACAGTTGGATTGACCATGACTCTTGCCGGTGCTGGTCTGATAAATCTCCAGGGAGCCTTTTACCTTGTTCTGGGAGACAATATAGGCACCACCATCACAGCACAGCTCTCAGCGATAGGTGGAACCAGAGCTGCCCGTCAGACTGCAATGGCACATACTCTTTTCAATGTTATCGGTGCAGTATACATGGGATTGCTTATTACCAATAACAATGGGTTCATACTCAATTTTGTCCGTTCAACATCCGGTGATTCAATGAGACAGGTAGCCAATGCTCACAGTATGTTTAACATATTCAACGCTTTGCTGTTCCTTCCTCTTGTCCCGATGCTGGCCAGGCTGTGCGAATTTATCATTCCGGATAAAGAAAAAACAGGGCAGGAAGGAATAGAACTTATTCTGGACGAGAACCTTCTTGATTCCCCGTCCCTTGCGATAGATAATCTGGAACGTGAAGTGGTTAAAATGGCTAACTATGCAGGGGCAACGATCCAGCACGGGATTTCATGTTTCATGACCGGGAGTCCAGATCCGGAGAAAATTATATCAATGGAGGATACAGTCGATTATATGCAGCGAGATCTGACTATCTATGCATCCAAGATATTCCAACGGGACCTGAATCAGGATCAATCCTTGAAACTGCCTGTTATTATTCATACTATCAATGATATTGAAAGGATATCTGATCATGCTGTCAATATGGTTGAAGCAAGAGACAGGGTGTCGGGTAATCTCAGGACAAAATCCGGCCCGCTTCACGATGCTGTCGATCAGGCTGCTTCGATCGTGACAAGCATGGTAGAATCAATTGAAACAGCGCTTCAGTCTCATGACCGGGTTGCCTCTCAGAAAGTTCTTGTATTTGAAGAGAAACTGAACAGACTTGAAGAGGATGCAAGAAATTATTATTCCGACAGTCTTTCAAGTAAGGAAAATGATGGAATGACAGGTCTGGCAATGCTTGATTTCATAGAATATTGCGAACGTATCGGAGATCATCTGACCAACATAGCTCAGTCATTGCTTGGCGGGGGCGTTTGGCATGGCACAGATGACATACATTGACAGTAATATTTGATTCAATGAGTTGACATTTGAATTCAAGACCAAGAGATTTCTACATCCGGTCAGGAGTTGACCGGACTTTTTCACATGGGAGAGGCCGAACCGCTTGCGGTTCGCTGTTGCTTTCCCGCAAGTACTCATCCTCTTGCGGAAAGGACGACAGATGAGCAAGATCAGAACCTTGATACTGGGCGCAGCAGGGCGCGATTTTCATAACTTCAACGTTCTCTATCGGGATAATCCAGACTATGAAATAGTAGCATTTACCGCTACGCAGATTCCTGATATTGATGGTAGAAAATACCCTGCAGAACTTGCTGGAGAGCTTTATCCGGATGGTATTCCTATCCTTGCAGAAGATAATCTTGAACAGACTATCCATGATAAGAAAATCGAACTCTGTATCATGTCTTACAGTGATCTTTCCGATAATACTGTAATGGAACTTGTATCCAGGGTTAACGCAGCCGGAGCTGATTACACGATGCTTGGAGCTTCCAGAACAATGATAGAGAGCACGAAACCTGTTATTGCTGTATGCGCAGTCAGGACAGGTTGCGGCAAGAGCCAGACAACCAGGCGCGTGATCGAGATTCTTCAGGCGGCAGGAAAAAAAGTTGTTGCTATAAGACACCCCATGCCATATGGAGATCTTGTAGCTCAGAAGGTCCAGAGATTTGAGACCATAGAGGATCTTTCAATAAACAACTGCACAATTGAAGAGATGGAGGAGTACGAGCCTCATATTGAACGGGGTACTGTTGTGTATGCCGGGGTAGACTACGAAGCAATACTCAGAGAAGCCGAGAAAGAGGCGGACATTATTCTGTGGGACGGAGGAAACAACGATACTTCTTTCTACAAACCTGATCTGACAATTACTGTTGTTGATCCGCACAGACCCGGACACGAAATATCATACTATCCCGGACAGACTAATCTCAGACTTGCCGATGTAGTGGTAATCAATAAAATTGACAGCGCCTATCCTGAGGATGTTGATGAAGTAAGATCAAACATCCGTGCTGTGAATCCCGATGCCAGGATTGTTGATGCCGCAAGTCCGTTAACTGTAGATAACCCTTCCCTCATTACAGGCGCGAATGTCCTTGTTGTTGAGGATGGTCCTACTCTTACGCACGGTGAGATGGAATACGGCGCAGGATTCGTGGCAGCTGAGAAATTTGGTGCCGCAGATTATGTTGACCCCAGACCTTTTGCTGTAGGCACCATCATTGATACTTTTGAGAAATACTACGCTGACAGAGAAGAAGCGTTCATTCTTCCCGCGATGGGTTACGGCGAGGACCAGATGAAAGATCTTCAGCAGAGTATCAATGCAGCTGATTGTGATGTCGTTGTAATTGCTACTCCAATTGATCTCACAAGAATAATCAAGATAAATAAGCCTGTTGTCAGAGTGGGATACGAACTCCAGGAAATCGGAAGACCTGATCTTCCTGAAATTCTGGAGTCATTCGTGAAGTAACGGGAATCATCAATGAGATACTGTGCAGAAGGCAGGTTTTTTTCCTGCCTTTCTGCGTAATAAATCGGAAATCTGTGCAAAACAAAAGGGAGGAACAGGTTCAATGACCAGCAAATCTTCACCTGAGAAACAAACCTCCACCAGTAAAAAAAATGGTGGGAAGGTGAAGGAGAAAAAGGGAACGTCAAAGAAAAAAGAAATTGTAGAATCTTTTATTCATGTCTTTCCTGACTGGTGCAAGGGCTGTGCAATCTGCGTTGCTTTCTGCCCTGCTGGTGTTCTTTCAATGAAAAACCAGAAGGCGGTTGTCGCACATCCTGAGAAATGTATCAGATGTTACCTGTGTGCAAAGAGATGTCCTGATTTCGCAATTGGAATTGCTGATGAAACCGGACGGGTGAACGAGAAGCAGAACAATTTAAATAGACTGCCAGAAGTAACGGCCGGCAAGGGAGAGGATGATTCCAGGTGATTGTACCTTGGGGAGAAACCAGACTTGTACAGGGAAATGAAGCTGTAGCTCTTGGAGCGATTGCCGCCGGAATAGAATTTTTTGCCGGATACCCCATTACTCCATCAACGGAGATTGCTGAACTCCTCGCGAGATATATGCCCCTCATTGGCAAGAAATGGATCCAGATGGAGGATGAGATAGCAAGTATCAGCGCTTTAATAGGTGCGAGACTTGCAGGTGCAAAATCCATGACTGCAACGAGTGGTCCAGGATTCAGCCTCATGCAGGAAGGGCTTGGATACGCCTGCATGGCTGAGGTTCCACTTGTTTTAGTTAACGTGATGAGAGGTGGCCCCTCTACAGGTCTTCCTACGCAGGCTGCGCAGGGAGATGTCATGCAGGCAAGATGGGGAACCCATGGAGATCATCCAGTCATCGCTCTGGCTCCATCAAATGTCAGGGAGTGTTTTGAGATGACTATCAGGGCGTTCAACCTTTCGGAGAAGTTCAGAACACCTGTGATCCTCCTTCCGGATGAGATCATCGGTCATATGAGAGAGCGAATGACTTTCCCTTCCGAAGGTGATCTTCATGTGGAGCCAAAACCAATTCCGGATGTACCGGTTGAATGGTATGAGCATTATCACGTTACCGCTTCAAACGTATCCCCGATGGCATGTATCGGAAGCGGATACAGATTTCATGTAACCGGATTGACTCATGATGTTCATGGATTTCCCACCAGGAAAGAAACGGAAGTCGTAGGGAAAATGAACCGTCTCAAGCATAAAATAACCAGAAGACTCGATGAGCTTGAAGATGTCCGCATGCATGATGTAGAAGAGAACCCGGTTACGATTTTCGCTTACGGTTCCGTCTACAGGTCTGCTCTTGCTGCCCAGGCAATACTCAAGAAGAGAAAGAAGAAAGTCGGTGTATTTCGTCCTGTTACATTATGGCCCTTCCCTGATAGAACTGTGAAGGAGAAACTCGACTCGAAAGAAGTCATTCTTGTTCCGGAGATGAATCAGGGGCAACTGATTCATGAAGTTGAAAGAATGACAAAGGATTCTGTAAGAGTGGTTCCTCTTCACCGTATAGACGGGTACGAAATCACTCCCGAAGAAATCGTAAATGCTGTTCTGGAGGTGATGTAATGCCTGCTCCGCTTCCGTATGAGTATAAATATCTCAGATCAAAGAAGAAATTTCCACATGTCTGGTGTCCCGGCTGCGGTATCGGAATCGTCATGGGATCGATAATAAGGGCTGTTGATTCTCTGTCATGGGAAAAGGATAGCATCGTTATGGTTTCCGGTATTGGATGCACTTCCAGAATGCCGGTCTATGTCGATTTCAACACCATTCATACTACTCACGGCAGGGCGCTGGCTTTCGGCACTGGAGTGAAGATGGCTAATCCCTCTCTTAATGTTATGGCTGTGATGGGTGACGGAGATAGCCTGGCAATCGGAGGAAACCATATAATCCATGCTGCAAGAAGAAACGTTGATATCACTGCCATCGTTGTTAATAATGACAATTATGGAATGACCGGCGGACAGTTTTCACCCGTCACTCCGGAGGGAGCCAGAACCGCTACAACTCCTTACGGGATGATTGAGCCTGGGTTTGATGTGTGTAAACTTATGGAGGGTGCCGGAGCGACCTTTGTCGCTCGTGGAACTGTCTATCATATAATAGAACTTGACAGGATACTGACGAGAGCCTTCAATAAGAAAGGGTTCAGTGTAGTTGAAGTTCTTGCCCCGTGTCCGACGAACTTCGGCCGGGCGAACAGACTGGGCGGACCTGTTGAAATGATGAAACTCCTGAAGGAGAATACCATAAACATCAGTCAGGCGAAGGCGATGAAACCAGAGGATGCTCAAGGGAAAGTCGTTCGTGGCGTTTTCGTCGACAAGGTTTCAATCCCGTATGAAGAGCGCTACAAAAAACTATGTGAGAAAGCCAGAAAGTCAGCGGGAGCTTCGAGATGAAGAATTACTACGAAATCAGATTATCCGGCGCCGGCGGACAGGGGCTGGCTCTTGCCGGCAGAGTGTTCTCTGAATCCTCCATCAAATCCGCTTACAACGTATGTCAGACTCAGAGCTACGGTCCAGAAGCAAGAGGAGGAGCCAGCCGTACTGACATCATAATCTCCAGAAAAGAGATTCTCTTCCCAAACTGCAGAGAACTTGATATTCTCCTTGCGATGAATCAGGAGAGTGCGGACAAGTTTGCCGGCGAAGTAAAAGAAGACGGTATCATTCTTGTGGATACAACATTTGTAAATCAGATACCTGTAGGTAAGGTTTATGAGTATCCTCTTACCAGGATAAGTATTGAGGAGTATGGTACTCCAGTGGCTGCGAATATCATAGCGGTTGGAATGATAGCATCTCTATGCAGATTGTTCAATCTGGAAATCTGGATTGATTCTCTTCTGAAAACAGTTCCCGAGAGGTTCATCAAGATGAACCTGAAAGCATTCGAACTGGGACATAAGGAAGGGAGAGAGATACTTCACGTTGAAGAAGGTAGAATTCCAGTAGCTTATGACAGGAAGCGGCCTGTACCTGATTGTCTTAAAGAGAATAACGGTTAAGAGGGCGGATAGCCGGAATGATCTCCGGTTATAACTGCTGATCTATTTCGCTGATGAATTCATTGTTGATAAAAGCTCTTATAGTATTACAATCGGGATCACATGGCGTTAAGAAAAACCCGAGCTTGTCGGGGTGGTATCCCATACCTGTCCCGACGATCTCTTCACCATCCCTGAAAAGCACGCGGTATTTAAGGCCATAAACAGGATTAGAATTATCGAAATCCTTCATATCCGCATGTTCAGGGTCGCCTTCGAAGTCTTTTACAAAAAAGACAGCTTTCAACTTGTGTATATCTATTATTTCTGTTTCATGATCTTCTATAGAAGCAAGATGAAAAGTGGTCCTGTTTATAGAGAAATCGTTGGTATACCCCTTCTGTATACTGCCGTCAGAATAATGCACAACAACCTTATTCATTATTAACCCTTTCAATGAAGTATGCATACAGCCGAATATCTGTATCTATGAATATGTCTGCACAGTGTTTATGTCAAGCGAGCGGATATGGTCATGCATAAAAAGATCGCATTCTGAAGCTTATCAAATCTCAAGGATTTCTCTGCTCCATCGTTCTTCCATGATCCTGTTTTCGAAGAGAACCTGGTGTATTGATGGGATGCATGATGAAAGATCTCCTATATTCCATTCAATTCCGGACAATCTGACAGATACCCCCATATCCCAGAATTCCTCCGGTAATCCTTTTGGAGAAGCTTCGTCTGCCACAACGGCGCACATACCGGTAGCAGCTTCAATCCAGGTTGGGTTGAATTCACGCCAGTCAGCGAGAAGAATGGCTATTCTGAGGTTACCCTGTCTGCCAAGTATCCTTGCAACTCTGCCAGAGTAGTCAAGAGGACTGTCGAGTTGACGCAGAAGGCTGATAAGATCCAGCGGAAATTCGGAAGCGGGTTCAAGTATCACGTCAAGAACGCAGAAAGGATCGGACTGTAACCTGCTTCTGACGAATTCGATAATCTGCTTCCTGTCGTTCCATGAATTATCCGATCTGAATCGTATAGCGCCGTGCCTGAACGAGGGCATCTGTCTGGACAGTTCTGTGTCTGTTGAAAGATCGATATACTCTGTGCCAGCCCATTCATTGAAAAGCAGCGGTCGGGGATCAAGATCAAGATCGTAACCAAGAATATCAGCAATTTCCTCTCTTGCCGCTGCGTATCCTCCCATGCTCGTGTCTGTGAACCGGTAGTAGGGCGGACGGGGTATGAACCGGTCAGTCGAATCTCTTCTTATCTGTGTTCCTGGAAGCATTGATAGATGAAAAACCTGAACATGATGGTGCAGACCTGTATCCCTGATTAAACGGGCTGATCTGATTGCGCCTGCAGGAGTATCGCCCGGCAGACCAAGTATTAGATCGATCACCGGTGTTATACCGGCATTCTTGAGATGAAGAGCGCCATCAAGTATATCAAGAGGATTTCCTGATCGTCCGGATCGCCTGAGAACTTCCGGATTTCCTGATTGAAAACCAATTTCAACGTTCCTGAACCCGGCCCGGGCAAGCGCGTCCGCAATATGTTCTGATATCGTATCACCTCTCATCTCGCCAAAACAGTCAATATGGAGATTGACCATTCCTTCAAGAAGCTCGATGAGATCCGGTCGGTTATTGAATGTCGGATCGAGAAACACAATCTCTCCTGCTCCGGCGCTGGATAGTTTCTTCAGCATTGTAATTGCATCCTTTGCCGGGAGTATCCTGGGAATCGGATGGTTTCTTCTGTATGAGCAGTAGTTGCACGAGCCGGAGCATCCTCTCACAGTTTCAATATGAATTGAAGCTCCTTCGGAAGGATCCAGATAACCGGTCAGCCATGGATTCGGCCATGATCCGGGGAGGAAATCCATCTGCCCTGTTTCCAGAAAGCCTGAGGAGGTCTTAATGATATCATTTACTGAATCATATTTAAGAACTTTGCTGGCAACGGGTTCACCTTCACCAGAAACGAAAAGATCAAATTCCGTTTTTCTCAGAAGCCATTCATTATCAGCCGTAACTTCAGGACCGCCTGCTATAGTTATGATGTCAGGTATTCTTTTCCTTATTTCACCGGCGATGTAAATGCTTCTTTCCACATTCCAGGAATAAAGAGTGAAGGAAATAAGCCTGGGAGATTTTTCGGTGACCAGGTTAACCAGCGTTCTGTCTCCGGATATATCTGCTGTATTCTGATCAAGAACAGAATCCCGATGAAGCTTTGCTGCGCTTGCCAGAGAAGCACCGGCCAGAGGAACGTTTCCTGTTAATTCGAGTGGTGCGGATGGATTTAATGGAAGCTGCAGCAGTAACGTATCGATGCCGGCCCCCTAGCCAATCCAGTTCCTGCTTGCTGTCGTTAATCCGGCTATAAGCCAGGAGATGTTCACAATCCAGGCAGTTATTATCAGAGCAAAAGCGACAGGATGATGAAGCCTCCGTTTATTCCGAAACAGAAATACGGATGTGAAGAGGAGAATCGAGAGTACTAAATGAAGTATTGCTGGACCCGCTTGATTACCGGATTGAATAATCAGACTGAGATGAAACAGGAAAGCTGCAAATGCTATGATGACTGTGGTGCGGATTATCCGTTTTATCCAGTATTCCGAAAATGCAAGAGGTGGGGCAAAGTAGTAAAGATTACTCCCTTCCCTTGCGAAAAGTCGGATAAAATAGGTGCACACGAGTGGAAATGAAAGAGACAACATGAAAAGCACAATGAAAGAAAGTGATGACAATATCCAATCAGTCTGATAGAAAGCGGATTCATTTACCTTTACTGCGGTTAATCCGGTAAGGATAAGGAGGATAAGCAGTATGACCTGCAGGAATACAGCGCATCCAAGTACTGCCCACTGCCTGATGATTCTTCTGTTGGCTATTCTGACAACCTGAATCAGCAGAATCAAACCGGCCAGCTGACCAGGTGTTGTATATAGAACCTTAATTCCTGATAAAGCTGCGATCAAGGCAAAAAGAACTCCGAAAACCAGGAGTTGTCCAATGCGTATCCATACAAGCAATTTTGTTATTTTTGATGGGTTTCCGTTGGACAGTCTGTCGAAGGAGTCATCAGTCAGATCGATATCCACCAGGGGAACTGACTTATTAAGTCTGTGACAAAGTTCTTCAAGCATCAGAAGAAAGAACGATATCAACGATACAATAATCATACTGCTTCTTCCGGTGTTTTGACCTTTACCAGGACGAGACCACCTGCAAGGAAGAGAATCACAAGAGAGAGGATGGATAACCTGGAACTACCGGTAATATCATTTATCAGAGCAAACATCAGTGGCCCGAATATACTTGCAAATCTCTGAGAAATCGAGAAAAACCCGAAATACTCAGCGCTCATTCCATCCGGAATAAGCTTTGAGTAGAATCCCCGGCTCACTGCCTGAAGTCCACCCATGAACAGACCGACTATTCCTGCGAGTATCCAGAAATCAAGCGCTTTTTTCATCCAGAAAGCGTAGAGGATGATAAACACGTAAGCAATAATGCCGACGAACAGCATTTGCTTTGAGCCATACTTCCTCGCGAGTCGGCCGAAGAGGAGGCTGCCTGGAACTCCTACGATCTGAGTCAGAAGGAGAGCGCCAATGAGATTCCCGGAACTCAGTCCGAGTTCCGTTTTTCCGTAGATCGTAGCCATCATGATAACAGTTTGTATACCATCATTATACAGAAGGAATGAAATAAGGAAACGGAAAATGTTTTTGTTCTTCCTGATATGGCTGAATGTTGAGAAAAGCGTTGATATCCCATGTTTCAGAGAACCGATGAAAGTTCGTTCGCCTCCCGAAGATCCCTCAGGAACCCTGAGGAAAAGCGGAATCGAGAAAAGAGACCACCATACCGCTACTGAAAGAAAAACGTATTTCAGAGCAACAGATGCATCAGCAAAACCGAATAAGGATGGTTTTCTGATCATTAGAAGGTTTATTGCAAGAAGGATGCCGCCACCCAGGTATCCGAATGCATATCCTCTCGAAGATATAAGATCTCTTCTCTCCGGTGTTGCTACAGAAACAAGCAGTGAATTATAGAAAACGTTTGCTCCGGCAAAGCCAATCTGTCCCAGAATGAGTATTCCCAGTACAAGCCAGATATCTCCTGCTCCAGTCATTGAGAGGAGAACAGAAGCAATTACACCTGTTCCGGTCATTATTGCCAGGAATTGTTTTCTTCTTCCTCCGGCATCAGCTGTAGCTCCGAGAATTGGAGCGAGTATTGCAACGAAGAATGCGGCCAGAGCCATCGCATATCCCCAGAGCGAAGTGGCGTTGCTTGTAAGTTGTTTTCCGAGGAATGCCCACTCAACAGTGGTTCCACCGCAGATTGTCTCGGCAAAGTACACAGGCAATACTGCGGCTATTACAGTTGTAACGAAAGCGGAATTTCCCCAGTCGTACATGCACCAGGCATTCTCAGGCGACAATTTGAATATTCTTTTCAGAGATATTCCTCCTTATCATTGCAGGAACATAAACGGTTGGGGAATTCCTTCAAAGCGCGAGCATGCTTTCATGCTGGTTAGAGGAAAGAGCATGGAGTATTTTACAGGACTTGCAGCAGTCCACTTTTGAGCAACATTATTAGAGAGGATTCAGATGACACTTAGTAAGAGAGTATCAGAGGTTCTGGATTCGAGAAATAACGTTAGTAAGAACATTTCTCGCAGAGAGATGATTAAAAGAGCAGTAGATAACGGTGAAGCTCTTGTAAGCGGTTGCGGTGCTCTTGAAACCTGGACACCTCCGGAGTCTACAGGCAGGAGTCCTAAAGATACAATAATCGTGAAACGCAGTTCAAGTGAAGACACAGTTGACTGGACCAGCCCCAATAATATTCCTCTTGATCAGGAAACCTTTGATATGATTTTCGAGGATGCATTGAAGACTCTGAAGGAAGTTCCCGAAGTGTTTATCACCGACAGGCTTATTGGAGCAGAACCTTCGTATTCCATGCCGGTCAGGACAATAACAGATATGGCTCTTATTGCTCTATTCACAGACAATATGTTCCGACCATGGGATGAAACCGTTGCTGAGAAATCGTGTTTCAGAGACAGACCATTTACACTTATAGCACTTCCATATCACAAGCTGGATCCGGAGAAATACAAGGGTCGGCTCAGGGTAGATCCACGTCTTGGACACACCTCTACTATGATAGTCGGCATGGATATGGACAGACGGATCGGGATTGTATTCGGATCGGCCTACTGTGGCAGTGTCAAGAAGTTGATATTTACCGTAATGAATTATTATCTTCCTGAAGAAGGTATTCTTCCTCTTCACTGCAGCGCGAACGAGGGTATCGACGGTAGAAGCGCTCTTCTTCTTGGGCTGTCCGGAACAGGAAAGACAACACTTTCAGCAGATTCTTCAAGAGCTCTTCTCGGAGATGATGAACATGGCTGGAGTGATTCCGGAATAGCGAATTTTGAAAACGGATGCTATGCAAAACTCATCAATCTCAGCAAGAAGAATGAGCCAGAAATATTCAATGCCTGCTTCCATATTGATGATTACCTTGAACATGGATCCATTATCGAGAATACCATGATGTATCCTGATGGTCACTTTGATCTCTATGATGACAGGCTAACGCCAAACTCCAGAGGTTCCTATCCGCTTCGCTACCTCTCCAACACAAAGAAATCATCTGTAGCCGGGCATCCAGCAACAATTCTTTTCCTCACAGCCGATGCAAACGGTGTAATACCTCCAATTTCAAAGCTCAACAGAGGACAGTCCATGTTATGGTTTCTTATGGGCTACACCAGTAAGCTAGCTGGAACTGAAACCGGAATAACTGAGCCTGTCAGCACATTCTCTCGCTTTTTCGGGGAACCCTTCATGCCCCGAAACCCGGAAGTATACGCTTCCATGCTTGGTAAAAGAATGGATGAGCACGGAACAGAGGTATACCTTATCAATACTGGCTGGAGCGGTGGTCCTTATGGAGTTGGTTCAAGGATAGACCTTCCCCTCACTCGGGTGATGGTGCATGCTGTACTATCCGGAAAATTCAGCGATGTGAGCTTTCATGAAGATCCGGTATTTCGCGTGATGGTTCCGGATACCTGTCCTGGATTGCCTGATGATTCAATGCTTGATCCTGTGAATACCTGGAGCGATCGGGAAGCCTACAGGAACCGGGCAGAGAAGCTGGCTTCAGAATTCAAGGCACATTTCGATAAAGCGTATGGAGACAAGGGCATCTCGGAAGAGATATCGCGCGAATGTCCTGGAGGCATTGCTTAAGTAATGCATTGATTCTTTTTAGCGGAGACTGTCCGAAAATACTTGAATGGTTTCTGAAGTTGACAGATTACCGTATATTATCTATCAATTAATGCTTACGCGGAGAGATGTCCGAGCTGGCCGAAGGAGCACGGTTGGAAACCGTGTAGAGCGTGTATTCGTTCTCGAGGGTTCGAATCCCTCTCTCTCCGCCACCCTGACCGTATGCCGACTTCAGATGCTCTGAGTATCTGTCATTGAGTTGATTTGGTCTTATTTGCATATGATCTGCGGTGTATGAGTTTTTTCATCAGGGAGGTTTATATGTCCGATACATTTACCGATGAAACTTACAATACCCTTTGCAGAGATGCTGAGAACTATCTTGCAAGTGGATCTCCTGAACAGGCTCGTGAACTTTTACTTAAGGGTATCTCGCTTATTGGAACCAGACCCAGAGCAAGAAGTATTCTTTCCGATACCTGTATGAGTATGGAACTCTGGTCTGAAGCCCGGTCTCAGCTGGAAATACTTATTACACTTGAAGATGGTAATGTAGGTAATAATTTCAGATTAGCTCAGGTTCTGGAGGAACTTGGCGAATATCAGCTTGCGTTTGATAATTACAGTGTAGTATGTGATAATGAACCTGACCATCATGGTGCTGCGGTCGCATTGAAGCGGATTACCGCAAGAACAAAAGAATCAGGTGTGAATCTTGCCGACATATTTGCTACATCAAGTGGTAAAACGGAAACTTCCCCCGATTCTGTAACGGATGAAAATCAGGATAATGAACAACTCAGGGAGGGTATTCAGGTGTTTCCCGACGTTCCAACCGATAGCTTATTTGCTGATTCAGAGGATGAACAAGAGAACAGTATTGAGAAACTTCTCAAGAATATAGGATTATCCCCCGATGAATCTGAAGAGGATGATTCGGATGATATCTCAAAATTGCTTGAGAATATAGGGGTTTCAACTTCTGAGATTGTCCAGTCTGTTTTCTCAGAATCCGGTATAGAGGAGACAGATACGTCAGACAGTCTGAAAACAGACCGCACTGAAGACTCAGAATCCGATGAACAGGGAGATACAGAGTCAACTGACAAAGAGAATTCGGTTACGAAGAAGAAACCGGCCGGCCCAACTCTGGATGATATATTCGGCGTAGCATCAACTCCTTCCGAAAGTGAAGAAGAAGATGAGAAACCAGGCGAAGAAGTAACAGAAACTGTTGAGGAAGAAGCGCAGGAACAGGAAGAAGAGAATGTAAAGAAAGATTACGATCAGCCGGCTTCAGATACTGAAACTGATGCCAGGGTTCCGGATACGAAAGAGGAGAGTGAATCTCTTCAGGCTATCTTCAACGATGCAGAAACGGAAAAAACTCATACCGAAATAGTCGATGAAGAAACTGCTGAGAAAAGCGAATCCGACTCTACGCAAATTGAAGTCCTGATAGGTAAGAGTCAGGAGGAAGAAACTCCTTCTGAGGCAGAAGAACCCGAAGAGCAGATTCAGGAAGAGGAACAAGTCGAGGAACAGGTTCAGGAAGAGGAGAAAGTCGAAGAGCACGCTCAGGAAGAGGAAACCTCTCTGAGTTTTGATCCATGGTCCATAGATTCAGGACTGCTTACCGTTCATCTGACGTCCGGTTCAGTTGATATTGATCAATGCCTGCTTACTGTTTTCGAGGACACTCTTTCCGTTGATATCAATAAAAAAGGAACCTGTAATATTTCCGGTTGCGGAACCTTCCTGCTGAACTGTGGTCCTGAGGAACCGCTGATTCTGGAATTGTCAGAGAACATGACAGTTCGGCCCAGTGCTCTGATCCTTACTACCGGATCGATAAGTTCTGAACCGCTGGATGGTCAACTGGACAACTCTCTTGCTGTATTGAAGGACCAGGTGCAAATGAAAGGTGTATTCAGGACTCCTTCTCCAGTACGTATTATTCTGCTTGGAGGGAACAAACGGATTTTCAACGTCAGAACTGCATCCATAATTGCTTCAGATCCAGGAATAGTACTGTCGAATGAGAAATCCCCGGATCATTATACAGCGATAACAGGATTTGGGAAGCTCTATCTCATCGAGTGAACTCGAGGAGAATGGTACACTTATTCATCTTACGAATTACAGCCTGTCGGTGGGGATGTAGCTCAGCTGGAAGAGCGCTGCCTTCGCAAGGCAGAGGTCGGCGGTTCGATCCCGCTCATCTCCACCATTTATTATGTAAAACCAACGCTGGAAAAATATGAGGAATAGTAAAATAGAGATTGCCTGGCTGAATCAGCCGGGGCGTCTGTCAATGAAAATGGCATCGGTTTCAGACGGCTTTCAAGCCTCACCTCCATATGCGAGCGTACTTGTTGTCGCAGAATGTGAGAAGAATGATCCAGTCTGTGCCATGACATCTGTCGCTATAGTAAGGGACACATTCGCGGAGGGAGTAGCCTACGGTGTTGAAGATGCGTTGAACAACGCTTTCGACGAAGTTTTAAAGAAAAACTCTGAGAATGGGCATGACTCGTGTTCAATTGCTTCAATCGCGGTTCTTGGCTGTGAAGTCCGGGTTGTCAGCACAGGGACATGCTATGCATTTCTTACGAATGGAGCCATTCAGGAGGAGAGCATTTCATGCAGTTCTATGAATATTGATGTTCTTCCCCATCGGTTTGAATTGAAATATGGTCAATCTGTAATCCTTGTAACTCACGGTCTCAGAAAACTTGTTGGTTCAGTTGTTGCTGCCAGGCAAGCATCCTTCTACAATGATACGCTTGCTAAATGCCTTGAAGAGATGGTAGCGGAGACCCGCATCAGATTCAGAAAGAAAGGCGGTTCAATTGCTGCAGTGAGATTTGGATCAGGTTCAAAGAGGATTACGGGACTCTTGAGGAAGTATGGTATTTTCATAGTGCTGTCAGGAGCACTGGTGCTTATTGCGCTTTCACTTATATGTAATAAACGGGAATATGTTAATGAAAATTCCGGTACGGAATCACCGGATTCTACAGCTCCATCAGAGGAAATTGTTATGCCTCTGAACATGTAATGAATAGAAACGCCCTCTTCTCTCATATATATCCTGGAAGTATATTCTTTCCGCTGGCCGTGCTGGGCGGGGAGCTAGCGGTGCCCTGTACCCGCAATCCGCTATAGCGGGGCTGAGATACTCTGTGCGGCATTGCGCAACGAGTCTGTTTCATTGTAAGCGGTATTGATGATCAGGACTTGAGCAACGTCAGCCCGCGAACTCCGTCAGGACCGGAAGGTAGCAGCGGTAAGCGGACACTGTCGGGCGACTCAGGCCAACCTGATTTGAGCTGGTTGCATTTTGCGGTTCGTGAAGCGTGTCCAGCAGATTTGTACGGCCAGCATTCCCTGATTGGAGGTTTGCTTGAGTTATCTGGTTTTTGCGCGAAAGTGGCGTCCTCAGTCTTTTGAAGATGTTCTTTCTCAGGATCATGTGACTGTTACTCTCAGAAATGCAATTAAAACTGGCAGGATCGGACATGCGTACCTTATGACCGGTCCTCGCGGAGTTGGGAAGACCACAACTGCGCGAATACTTGCAAAGGCTCTGAACTGTGACGACGGTCCAACCCCGACTCCGTGCCAGAAATGTGATTCCTGCAGACAGATTGCCGCTGGTGATCACATGGATGTTCTGGAAATTGACGGTGCAAGCAATAGAGGTATTGATCAGATCAGGGATCTCCGCGAGAAAGCCAGATACGCAACAGTATCAGGAAGATACAAAATATACATTATCGATGAGGTTCACATGCTTACAAAAGAGGCTTTCAACGCTCTATTGAAGATCCTGGAAGAACCCCCTGATTCTGTGGTATTTATCTTTGCAACTACCCAGCCGAGAAAAGTACCTGATACGATTCTCAGCAGATGCCAGCGATTTGATTTCAGACGGATCTCTGTAACTGATATGTCCGAGTATCTTCAAAGGGAAGCCTCCAAAGAGGGAATCAAACTTGATTCCACTGCACTTAGTCTTGTGTGCAGATCCAGCGGAGGAAGTATGCGGGATGCACTTTCATTGATGGATCAGCTCGTAAGTTTTTCAGGTACCGATATACGGGGCGAGGAAGTGGTGAAACTTCTTGGTATCGTAGAGACCGACCTTCTTGCGGTTATTACTTCAAATATATTGGCAGGAGATACAGCTGAAGCTATAGATTCGGTTTCAGGAGCACTTGCAAAAGGTTATGGTATTGATGAATTGATAGATGCTTTAACTGTTTTCCTTCGCAATTTACTTCTGATTGTTTCCGGTGCCTCAGGCAGCCTGAAAGATGTTCCGGATTCTGAAATTGAACTTCTCAGATCAATGGCGCAGAATATTCCTGATGTGGCGGTTCTCAACATCCTGAGAATTATCAGCGGAGCCGCAATACAGGTCAAACGGAGTAATCTTCCCAGAGTTGTTCTTGAGACTGCTATAATGACAGCCTCCAAACTATCCTGTGTATTTCCGATTAGCGATCTACCTGCGGTTGCTGTGTCAATAGCACGGAATGAAGTTGAGCTTGACCCTTCATCAGGAGAATCGGTTACTATGGAAAGCACATGTGCAGAAGAGATAGAATCCTGCACTGAAACAGAAATCTCTGATAGTAAGCAGAATGAGAACGTTGAACAGATAAGTGATTCAAAATCAGCTGAAGAGGATTCTGAAGTAATTACACAGGACTTGCACGAAGATCCACAGGATACTCAGGACCCGCGCAGGGACGAATGCGAATGTAAAGATAAAGCTAAGTGCGAAGAAGAGGGTGCCGCTTCAAAGAACAGTATCGATGAAGAAAAGGAAAAGGAGACTTCCCGGAAGATCTTTAGCCTGTTTGACGCCGTATGATCTGTCCGGAGTGGAATATGCAGGAGGATTAATGGATCAGAAACAACTCAGGAAAATGATGGCTCAAGCTCAGAAAATGCAGAACGGTATGCAGAAAATTCAGGAGGAACTTGAAGATACCAGAATAGAAGGTACTGCTGCAGATGGTCTTGTCAAAGCAGTAGTTACCGGACAGGGTGAACTTGTTGAGCTTAAGATATCGAAGGATGCGGTTGATCCCGATGATATCGAAATGCTGGAGGATCTTGTCCTCGTTGCGGTTAAAAACGCAGTACTTGAGAGCCAGAAGCTGTCAAAAAGCAAGATGGAGGATCTGGGAATACCGGGAATCGGGGGAATGATGTGAGCTCTGTGCTTTTCGACAGGCTCACCGAGCAGCTCCAGAGATTCCCCGGTATTGGCAGAAAAACCGCTTTGAGGCTTGCATTCAGCCTTGCGGATAACAAGGGGTTCGCGAAGGATCTTTCAGATATTCTAAAATTGACATGGGAAGAAGTTGGAGAATGTCAGGTCTGCAGAAATATCACGGAGAATGAAGTGTGTGATATTTGCTCAAACACTTCTCGTCATGATTCTATATGTATTGTTCACAATCCCGCTGACATGCGTGCAATCGAAGATGCGGGGCTTTACAGGGGCAAGTATTTCGTTCTGCATGGATTCCTCGCACCGCTTGATGGAATGGGACCTGATGAGCTTGGTATCGGCAAATTAAAGAAAATGATAGAGAATTCCGGAGCTGATGAGATTATTCTGGCACTGGATTCCACGGCTGATGGAGAAGCAACATCAGCCTATCTTGCCAGAACTCTGAAAAAAACCGGTATTCAGATTACCAGACTTGCCAGAGGTCTTCCACCCGGAGCATCTGTGGAATTTGCTGATTCTCTTACGCTTATGCAGGCGTTTGAGGGTAGACAGAAGGTTTGACAGTTGCAGTTGAACTGGCCCAACCGGATATCCATTCTAAGAATTCTTCTTAGTCCGGTATTCATGATTCTTCTTATTGATAACAGACATGGATCACGTATAGCCGCTCTGGGAGTTTTTGCTATTGCCGCTCTTACCGATCTTTACGATGGATACCTCGCAAGGAAATACGGCTGGATAACGAACCTGGGAAAATTTCTTGATCCCCTGGCAGACAAACTGCTGGTAGCTCTTGCGCTTATCGGTCTCAATCAGATTGATCTTGTACCGGGATGGGCTCTCTACCTGATAATAGGAAGGGAGCTTCTGGTTACAGGGCTCAGAGCAATAGCAGCGTATGCTGGAGTGCTCATTCTGCCATCGCGAATGGGCAAATACAAGACCTTATCTCAAATGCTGTCCATGTTCTGTTATCTGTTGTTCTCAGTTCTATATTATGGAACACAAATTGAAAGAGGAGCATTTCTTTCCTTTATTGATCCCGGATCCATATTTTACACTAAAAGTCTGCTGCTGTTATCTGCTGATATCCTGATACTAATCGCCGTATTTCTCTCAACAATCTCCGGAGTAGATTATTTCTGGCGGAACAGGTCTATTCTAAGGCGGCTTGTGCTGTGAAAATCCTGGAGAGGTATACTGGAACAGCTATTGCGACAGTCTTCGGAGCAGGCTATTTCCCGATCGCTCCCGGAACTGCTGGAAGTCTCATATCCGTGATAGTGTTCTTTTTGATTCCCGCTGGAAATTCTCTTCATCTGCTTATTCTTGCGGTTATTCTTCCAGTAGGATACTGGGGTTGTTCAATCGGTCAACGGTTGTGGGGCGATGACCCCTCACGGGTGGTGATCGATGAATTTGCCGGATGCTGGATTGCATGTCTAGCGGTTCCCGGTTCATGGGGCATTACCGGATTTGCTGTTGCATTCATTCTGTTTCGATTATTCGATATTCTGAAGCCATGGCCGGTATCAGTGTTTGACAGAATGAAATCTCCCGCTGGAATACTGCTGGATGATGTAGCTGCAGGGGCACTTTCAGCGATTATCATCACTATTGGAAGTCAACTCTATGGAATTATCTGACAGAGATCTTGTGAAAGAAATCGGTGCCATTCTGCGGCATAATCGACAGACTCTTTCAGTAGCTGAATCCTGCACCGGAGGACTCGTGGGAATGCTGCTTACTTCCGAACCCGGTTCATCAGAATGGTTCGCGGGAGGAGTCATCGCTTACGCGGACAGGATAAAAACAGATCTGCTGGGTGTTTCCCCAGAAATGATTCGGGAGTTTGGCGCTGTAAGCAAAGAGGTGGTATCTGCCATGGCTGGCGGTATTCGAAACCTTACTGGAACAGATTACTCACTTTCAGTATCCGGAATAGCTGGTCCGACAGGCGGAACAAGCGAAAAACCGGTGGGAACCGTCTGCATGGCAGTCGACAGTGATAGATCCTGTACAGCCGTAATGAAGCATTTCTCCCATTCCCATTCATATTCGAGAGAAGTGGTTAGAAAGGCATCCGCAAGCTATCTTCTTACAATGCTGTATTCGAGATTAGAAGAAGATGGAAAATGAGGATATTCGTAGCGCTTGAGCTGCCTGAACATATTATCAAGGAAATTCAAGGTTGGCAGGAACAGCTAATGTTTCTTCATCCTTCACTCAAATGGGTGAAACCTGAGCACATGCACTTGACTCTCAGATTCTTCGGAGACATAAGAAAAAACAGAATGCTCGAAGTTGAGAAACTGCTGTCTTCCAGACAAGTTGGGTTGCTGGAATTCACACTTGATAAACTGGGAACTTTTTGTGGTAAGGATCAACTCCCTTTCGTATACTGGCTTGGAGGGAGTTTCCCCCCCGCTATTTCGCATATGGCTGAAGAACTTGGAAAAATCCCGGATGATCGAGGCAAGGTTAACAACAAGAAATACCTTCCACATATAACGGTTGCCAGGCGCAGAATATCATCCACATCACCTCAACTTCCAGAACCACCGGTATTACAGGGTATATTCCATGAAGCGGTTATATTCAACAGCAGATTGACTCCCGCCGGACCGGAGTACAGCAGACTGCAAAGATTCGATTTTCATTTAGCAGAAAGGTGATCCAATGACTGAAAAACGTAAATCTGCCGAGAAGGAGAAAGCTTTAAAAGCGGCTTTTCTCCAGATCCAGAAACAGTTTGGACAGGGCGCGGTCATGCGCCTGGGAGAACGTGCTCATATGAAAGTGGACGTAATATCAACAGGTTCAATTGCTCTTGACGCAGCGTTGGGAATAGGTGGTATACCCAGGGGGAGGGTCACTGAAATATATGGAGCTGAAGCTTCAGGCAAAACGACCCTTGCCCTTCATATCATTGCCAGTGCTCAGAATAATGGCGGCGAGGTTGCATTTATCGACGCTGAACATGCTCTTGATCCTATTTATGCTAAAAGACTGGGTGTTAAAATAGATGATCTTCTGATCTCTCAGCCCTCAAACGGTGAGCAGGCGCTTGAAATAACTGAAATGCTTGTTAGAAGTAATGCGATTGACGTTATAGTGATTGATTCTGTCGCAGCGCTTGTGCCCAGAGCTGAAATTGAAGGGGAGATGGGTGACAGCCATGTAGGTCTTCAGGCTCGGCTGATGTCGCAAGCTCTCCGAAAGCTGACCGGAGCGGTATCTCACTCGAATTGTGCTGTGGTGTTCATAAATCAGATCCGGATGAAGATCGGAGTTATGTTCGGGAACCCTGAAACTACAACCGGCGGCAGGGCACTCAAATTTTACAGCAGCGTACGTCTGGATGTTAGAAGAATTGCCTCTCTGAAGCAGGGTGATGAAGTTATAGGGAGCCGCACAAGAATAAAAGTTGTCAAGAATAAGCTGGCTCCGCCCTTCCGAAATATCGAATGCGATATTCTCCATGGTTTCGGAATATCCAGACACGGTGAACTCATTGATATAGGAATGGATATCGGTCTGATAACGCGCAGAGGAACGTGGTATTCACTGGAGGATATTCAACTCGGACAGGGGCGCGAGAACAGCAGGACCTTCCTTCAGGAGAATCCTGATATTGCCGATTCCCTTGAAATTAAGATCAGGGAGAAACTTGAAATACCCGGACAGGGAGATACACAGGAGGAACCCGGAGAGAAGAAGGAGTAGAGGCTGGCTCTCATAGAGGAAATCAAACAGATCAGAAAGGGCTGGCACCTTGTAACAGCAGGCGGAAGATCATGGCTGCTTCCACAGGATCAGATCGTGCAGCTCGGGCTTGAATCCGATGCGGAAATCGATGCCGGTGTTATTGAAGAAGTTGCTATTCATGAACAGGCACCGGCAGCAAGAAAAGACACTGAGAGATACCTGGCGAAATCTGAGCATACAGTCAGTCAGCTCAGAAAATATCTTCTCGACAAAAAATACCTTGAGCAGGTTATTGAGGATACCCTGGAGTGGGCAGAGCGAAGTAATCTTGTGGACGACAGAAGATATGCTGCCATCTTTCTGCGGAGCCATTCCGATAACTCTCCAATGGGAAAATACCGGATTCGTGCTGAACTCCGGCGGAGGGGTATTATAGAAGGGATCATTGAAAGTATTCTTGAAGAACATGATGACAGTGAACTGTCTGAAATTCTGATCAGAAACGTAAAAAACAGATACGCTCACCTTGATAGTGATAAGGCATTTCGAAGAGCTGCCGGCTACCTGAAGCGCAGAGGATTCAACTCAGATCTTATCATGATGGTTTTGAAGAGCGTGTTTAATGATCAGGAGAGTACCTGAAATGAGGAACCGATGGTTCCTTTACTTCTGGACAGAACTCGGCAGAAGAATGCTTGAGCCTGATTCCGCTTACGAGATTCCACTGTATCTTCCATCGGTCATGGCAAAAGTTCTTTCATCATCTCCCCTTGCAGTGAGGAAGTCTGTCTTTCAGCTTGATAAGCAGCTTGATTCAAGAAAGGCCAGGCATATCTACAGGAGTACCTGGGAGATACTTCGTGAACACGGATTCAGCCGCCCTCTCCGATTGCAGCCCTGGCCTGGCATCTCCCTGTTTCTGCCCTTTTATAAGAACAACATCGCTGTAATCCCGCAATCATTTTCAGAAAGAGTTCCCCCTTCGAAAAGAGCTCTGTCACTGGTTGGCAGATCCGCAGCAGCTCTGCTGGAGGGGTATGAACTGTGGGTGGTTCCGGCACTCTGGAATGATGAAATCATATCTATCTTCAGGGATGGCGGAGTGAAAGCATGCTCACTGGACAGGCTCGACGGCATATGTGAACACGGATTTTCATGAGAATCTCGATTATCTGCCTGATTATCACTGCATTCATGTCATTCGGGAATCATACCGATCATTCCCGCACAGTCAGTAATCCTGCAGAGATGAATAATGAAAACAAGATCGAAAATCCTCTAGGTGATGTGCTTTTCA
Source organism: uncultured bacterium (assembly GCA_965372215.1). Taxonomy (GTDB): domain Bacteria; phylum Fermentibacterota; class Fermentibacteria; order Fermentibacterales; family JCC-6; genus Aegiribacteria. Next base: position 39,050 of record CBDVBK010000030.1, read on the forward strand.
TTCAGTACAGGGCTGTTTTCAGAGATCTCCTGGGCAGGAAGTGTGTATTCTCTCCCAGCTGTTCTCAATATGGCCAGAAAGCGATGCAAAGATATGGTCTTGTCGCAGGATTTATGATGGCTCTGGAAAGGTGGACCAGATGTCATCCGGCATCCCTTGGATATGGGGATTATCCGGAAGCGGGAAGGTACACTGTAGCGGATCCGGTAGATTATAGAGAGGAAAGTATATGCTGGGGACAATTCTTGCTGCCATTCTGACAGTATTTCCACATTCATCTCCCGATTCGGGTTTTGCCGATTATCTGTACTCAAACGGAGAATACGAACTTGCTGCAGGAGAGTATCTCAGGATTATTTACGCTAACAATGCCGACACTCTATCATGTCCTCTGGTTTCACTCCGGCTGGCCGGATGCCTGCAGAAACTGGGCCGCTTCAGCGATGCATTGTTGCTCTATACTTACCTTGGCGAACATCTTTCTGATCGGGATATGCAGGCTGGTGCTCTTATGGGAGCAGGAGCGGTACTGGAGGAAATTGGTGAATTAAGTTCGGCAAGGCTTGCGTATGTCGATGCTGTTAGTACTGCGGTCGATATTGAAATTCAGAACAGAGCAGACATCATGGCGGGACTTATGTACGCAAGAATGGGAAGATGGAACAGTTCGGCAGAAGAGCTTACAAGAATATCATCTTCCGGAGGACCGTTTGCTTCCGGAGCGGAGCGGCTTGCAGGGGTTGTCTCCAGAGGTTCTTCTCTGCCCGAAAGAAGTCCCTTCTGGTGCGGACTGTCCAGCGCTGTATTACCAGGGTCAGGACAGATGATATGCGGGCATTTCACCGATGGAGTGATTGCGCTTGGAGTTAATGGATTAATGGCCTACCTGTTCTACGAATCGCTTCAGGAAGAGAACACAACCACATCTGTTCTTCTCGGATGGCTGAGCCTTTCTTTCTACGGTGGGAATATCTACGGTGGTTCAAAAGCTGCCAGAACCTATAACTCAGCCCGAAGACGTGAGCTGCTTGAAGAAATAACCGGTATTATAGAGAACGAGTACACCTTCTGACCTTGACTTTTTCATTTAATTCAAGCAGTTTACCTGTTCCCTTCGGCAGTTCTGCATCCGGTAATATCCTTCAGCGTTGCGGGAGTTATTTGGAAAGCATGACTTTAAGGGATAGTGCAGCTTTCGGAAAAGCAGGAAGCGGTTCTCGTAAGTAGGTGTGTTCCAGTGATATTCTTCTAATTAATCATTGGGAAGATCGGTGCAGCAGCACTGGTTCAGGAAGTTTGCTTGATTAATGGAGGTTCATGAAAGTGAAGACCTATTCGGCCAAGACAGGAGAAATTGAAAAGAAATGGTGGCTGGTTGATGCCGCGGGACACTCTCCTGGAAGATTGGCCTCAACAATTGCCATGATACTTCAGGGCAAAAACAAACCGGTATATACTCCGCATATAGATACCGGTGATTTCATTATTGTAACAAATGTTGAGAAAATGCGGTTTACGGGTAGAAAGCTTGAGCAGAAAGAGTACCACCGTCATACAGGATATCCTGGTGGCAGGAAAGTTACTCTAATGAAAGATCTGCTTGATAAGCATCCTGACAGAATTCTCAGAAAAGCTGTTCGGGGAATGCTGCCAAAGAACAGACTTGCTCGAAAGCAGATCAGGAAGCTGAAGATATATGCGGGAAATGAACATCCCCATGAAGCTCAGGAACCAAAGATTCTTGAAATTAACGTCTCCAGGGAGGTGAGATGAAGCACTACATAGGTGTAGGAAGAAGAAAAAGAGCAACTGCAAGATGCTATCTGAAACCCGGAAACGGTAAGATAAAGGTTAATCACAGAGATCCAGGAGAGTATTTTGTCCTTCGCAGACAGTTCGAGCATGCATTTGAGCCGCTTGAAACAGTTGGAGTATCGAACAAGTACGATCTGCTTGTCAATGTCCACGGTGGTGGAATTACCGGACAGGCTGGTGCAATCAGACTCGGAATAGCAAGAGCTCTGGTTACGATAGATCCCGAATTCAGACCTTTGCTGAAATCGGAAGGTATGCTTCGGCGAGACCCGAGGATAGTCGAGAGAAAGAAATACGGTCAGCCGAAAGCAAGAAAGCGCTTCCAGTTCTCAAAACGATAAAACACAGGTGTGCCTGATATATTTCTGTCTCATCTGAACACACACGGTTGGTGATGATGACCTCGGTGTCTCCATTAAGCGGAGATTGGTTCGATCAAACCGACCGGTGGATAACCGAAAGGATAAGTAAATGGAAATACCTTCCATGCAGGAAATGCTGGAAGCCGGAATTCACTTCGGTCACCAGAAAAGCCGATGGAACCCGAAGATGCGGAATTACATCTTCATGGCTCGAAACGGTATTCATATCATTGATCTCAAAAAATCCAGAGTTCTTCTGGAGGATGCATCCAATCTGATTGCCAGAACTGTCGCGTCCGGGAAAAGCATTCTTTTCGTTGCCACCAAGAAGCAGGGAAGGGAATGCCTGAAGGAGCACGCCATCAGATGTGGTCAGTACTATGTTACTGAAAGATGGATGGGTGGCATGCTCACCAATTTCAAGACTATTTCCAAAGGCATAGAAACTCTGATTGAGCTTGAAAAAGCTGAGAAGGATGGGTTTCCTGCAAGCATGACAAAAAAGGAGATTCTTCAAAAAAGAAGGAAAAGGGAAAAACTGGAGAAGGATCTTACAGGTATTCGCGACATGAAAAAACTGCCTGGAGCAGTTGTAGTTGTCGATATCAAGAAAGAGCAGATCGCTGTTCGTGAGGCAAGGAAACTTAATATTCCCTGTATCGGCATAGTTGATACGAATTGTGATCCGACGGAAGTTGATTATCCGATTCCGGGAAACGATGATGCAATAAAATCTATTTCACTGATTATCGGCACTCTGGCTGATCACGTTATTCTTGGCGCTGAAGGGGCTACTCCTGATACTTCACTGGAGAAACCGATTCCGACAGATGAAACTGCGGATACCGTTGAATCTGAAAAGAAGAAAGCAGCTGCTCCCAAACCGGAGAAGAA
>CBDVBK010000031.1:0-40728 GCA_965372215.1 uncultured bacterium
CTGTTGCTTTTATTTCTCGAGAATTACAAATGGAACCGTTACAGAGCCATCCTCACATTCCGCCATGACCATGTACATTCCTGAATTGATCCGCCTTCCATTCATATCGCAGCAGTCCCAATGCAGTGAGTTCTGATTTCCCCCCTGCACCGAGGGATTATCCAGATCGAAAACTACGCGCCCGGAAATGTCAAAAATCACCATACGTTCAACAGCAATATCTGAAATCCCATTTATGCTGAATGTTACACTTCCAGATGACGGATTCGGAGATACATTCATGGAGTATACTATCGGAGATTCAGATGAACCTTCTATTCCAACCGTTACAAGATAAGCGAACGCACCCATAAGATTCGGCAAGGGGCCTATGTTGCCTGTGGGCGGATACAATTGAGGAGACCCAGTAGAGATCAGAGTATTTCGCAACAGTAAAGGTGTCAGAGAACCGGCAGGATTTCCGTTCGCGACCCAGAAACCTACGCAATCCGCTGCTGCGCCCGCTACGATAGGTGATGCGCTTGAAGTTCCCGAGAATCCCGAGGCGTAATAACGATTAACTCCCTCAGAGTTCCACAGTGTCCCATAACCGGTGGTAACGACATCCTCGCCCCATCCCTGGCACGTGAATCTGCTCCCGTAGTTCGAGAATGCAAGCCTTTGACGATCCCCTGCGGGCCACGGTCCGCCAGGATAGACACCTCCGGCTCCCACAATCATGGATCCGCTGTCGCCGAACCAGTTCATCGCATCCATGTCAACACCGCCGCCATTGACCGCGTTGCCCCCGGCCTCAATGACATGTATTCCGTTTGCAACTGCTGTCTGAATAGCAGCATAGACTCCGTTGAATGTCTGTGGATTCGGTGAATAGTTAAGCCACCACTCAATAGGGACATAGTCCTGTGAACCTGGAATGTATTCCCACTGCTGCTCAAGAAGAATAACGTCTCCAGCGTTCAGATTCGAAATTGCCACCGTCATTGCTCCCGGAACGTTCCAGGATGGGGGACCGTAATAAGTTCCACATGTTTTCAGCATTGCCCCATGACAGATGCCAGTTGTGCCCCACCCGTTAAAATCCGAGACCATCTCCCCTATGACCGCTGTTCCATGATTATTGTCGGAAAATGGATCCTGAACATTCGAATTTATCTGCGATCCTGATGCCTTTAAAATATCCTGGTGGTTATAGTTCCAGCTGTATTCCAGATCACAGACAGTCACACCTGCTCCGTCACCTCCGGGTTGCGTCCATGCATAAATGGCATCTATCCCTGTAGGAGTAAATGAAGCTGCTTTCAGATAGCCCTGATACCCCTGGTAATCCGGAGTCGGTGGTGGCTGCGGAAGAGGTACCGGTCGTGCAATCATGATACCCGGAAGTTCCTCCAGCATGTTCGACAGCTCCCAGATATCAATATCTCCTTCAAAACGTAATCTGAAAATATTATTCAGATTGTAAAGATCCTCTCCTGTTCTGTTCTCACCATTCGTTTCCATCGCGTCCAGTTCTTCTTCCGATACGGAAGTTATCCGTTCCCATACAAAGCTGTCTGTCAGCTGAAGTATCTCATGAACACCATCAACGGCTCCTGTACCGGACAGATCAAGCAGGTTACCGTCTCTGAGCCTTACTACAGCATCTTTCCTGAACATGATTTCGATGAAATCATCCTCAGATTCATAATGTCCCTCTGCGGGCTGTACTGACATAATCAGCACTACAAACAGTAATCCGGACAAGTACGCTGTAATTCTCATAACGAACCCCCTCTCCTTTACGACAAATAGCTTATCATCTCTTTAACAAATAACTTTCATTGACGCGGTTGTCTATAAGCAAAGTCACTTTTAATAACACCGTTATCATCGTCAGGTTCCGTTAACCACTTATTCAATGACATTGTTACATTCTGTTACAGAACATTAAGACTTCTGTTATTTTTAAATGAAATAATTCCCTCAGAAACAGAAAAAGGGAGGTACTCAATGTTTCACAGAATTCTGATAACTTTCAGCATGCTCTCTGTTCTGGTTACCGGAATTGCATTCGCGGATTTCAATCCTCCATTTCACCCGTTATTCGATGGTGATGCCGTACACGAGATACATCTTCACTTCTATGAGGGAAACTGGTGGGAACTGCTCGAGGATAATTTTCCAGAAAAAATATATCTTGAGGCTTCATTTGACTGGGAGAATACACACTTCGACTCGATTGGAGTTCGCTTCAAGGGAGGTTCGAGCTATACGAACAATCCGACGATGAAGAAATCATTCAAGCTGGATTTCGATGTGTTCATTGAAGGTCAGGAGTTTTTCGAGCTTACGAAAATCAACCTGAACTGTAATTTCCATGATCCCAGCTTTGTCAGGGAACGCTGCTGCTATGAGATCTGCAACGCTGCATACCTGCCCACAGTCAGAAGTAATTTTGTTGCCCTGTACATCAACGATATCTACTGGGGTCTATATATGGTTGTGGAGCAGTACAACAGCATCTTCATAGAGGATCACTTCGGCTCCGGCGAGGACGGCAATCTGTGGAAGGGTGACGATCATGGCTCTCTCGAATACCTTGGGGAATACCAAGAAATCTACTACACGGAATACGAACTGAAAACGAATGAAGAAGAGAACGAATGGAGCTCTCTCATCGGACTGTCATACGATATGAACAACACACCCAGCGAATATCTGCCGGATACGCTCTCGGAAGTCATGGATCTGAACACCGCGCTTGCTCTTCTGGCTGTCGACAACCTCACTGTGAATCTGGACAGTTACGCGGGGCGCTGCTGCAACTACTATCTCTATCAGAGGGATAGGGATGACCTCTTCGTCTTCAGTAACTGGGACCTTAATGAAGCATGGGGTATCTATAATTTCTGGGGACTCTCTATCAGTGAGCTGCAAACACTTGATCCCTTCTGGGTATCACTCAAGCCCGGAGAATACAGACCGCTTTGTGCCGTTCTCTGGGATATTGAGGAATACGAAGCTGTATACACCGGACACATCCAAAGGCTGATGGCCGGAATCGCGCATCAGGACACTCTCGTTGCCAGGATGGAAGAACTTCGTGATCTGATAAGGAACGGGGTCTATGCTGAACAGCCTCCCATGAGGCTTTTCACCCCGGAAGAGTTCGAAAATGCCATGACGGTTGACATACCGATAGGACCGGAACACTATGCTCCCGCACTGGAGACATTCATCAGGAGCAGGCACGACTACCTCGCGAGCGTTCTGGGAATCTGGAACCCTGTGGACGGGCTCCTGCTCAATGAACTGATGGCGAAGAACGATACAACCATATCAGACAATTTCGGCGAGTACGACGACTGGATAGAGATAACAAACACCGGTACAGCTGATATCAACCTTTCAGGTTTCTTTCTTACCGACAATATGGCGTACCCGTTCAAATTCGCTTTCCCTGACACGGTCATTCAACCTGGAGATTATTTTATTATCTGGGCTGACGATGACCCTGAACAGGGCAGGATGCACGCTGATTTCAAACTGGATGCCGATGGAGAAGAGGTCTACCTTCTCGACTCCGCGATTGTCATCGACGAAGTAACCTTCCCGGAACTAGACGCGGATATAAGTTATGGACGCTGGCCGGATGGCACGGGTGAATGGGGAATACTATCTGTTGCCACTCCCGGCGAAGCAAATGAAGGAGGAACGGGAATGACCCGGCCATCGACAGACTGCACAGATGAAGAGCTTCAGATACTCCTGCCGAATCCTCTCGTTTCCTCGGAAGTAGTGACTCTTCAGGGCAGTGAAGGATATGCCAGGCTTGATGTATACGACATGAGCGGCAGGCTCGTGGACTCGCCCTTCGAAGGACACCTCTACAGCACCGAATCCTTTTCCTGGGACGTAACCTCCCTTTCCACGGGAATATATTTCCTGCGGCTCAGCCAGGGTGAAAATATGATTATATGGAGAATAACCGTAATACAATAATCATCCTGAAATGCGACGGGCGCTATTCAAAGACGCCCGTCGCTCTCTGTATCCACCTTCCAGCATAACCTGTCTTTCACTACATCATGAAAAACACAATCTTTACTTGTTCTATAGGTATTTCTATAATCATGAATCAGCAGATGGAAGGTAGCTCTATGATTGAAATGAGAATTATCCGACGAACTTGAACTCCGGTCTGCGGCACCAGGTGGTGCTGCATGCTTATTCATTGGACAGCCGGATATCCGAGTCTGAGAGGAGGTTTCATCTGACCTCCTGATCAACTCGACATGATTTCCTGACTGTTTCCAGTGACATGATACGGTTTCCGCCCGGGACATTAGGAGATACTGAGTTGATTTATCTTGATAACGCATCCACATCCTGGCCAAAACCCCCTCAGGTCATTTCAGCAATTACCGAGTGTATTACAAAAACTGGTGCAAATCCCTCCCGTTCGTCCTATGCAATGAGTGTTGAAGCTTCGCGTATGCTTCTATCTGTCAGATTGATCATTGCTGAATTTTTTGGAACATCAGATCCACTTCGTGTTTGCTTCACTTATAACATCACGCATGCTCTCAATACTGTTCTTCGAGGGTTTCTTCAACCTGGAGATCATGTTCTGACAACCGGTATGGAGCATAATTCGGTTGTCCGACCTCTCCGCCACCTTGAAAAAATGGGTATCAATCTGACATTCGTGAAGTGCTCAGAAATTGGACTTCTGGACCCGGATGATCTGGAAAAAGCGATTACTTCAAACACCCGGCTTATCGTTATCAATCATTCCTCCAATGTATGCGGTGCAACACAGCCCGTGCGGGAAATAGGAACCTTTGCCAGGAAACACGGACTCCTTCTCCTTCTTGATACCGCCCAGTCCGCGGGATCGATTCCTGTGGACATGGAGGAGCTCAATACAGATATCATCGCCTTTACAGGACACAAGGGGCTCCTCGGTCCGACGGGAACCGGTGGTCTGGTCTTCGGAGACAGGGTTGATATCCAAAGTATTCGCCCTCTGGTCACGGGTGGGACAGGCAGCAGATCCGAATATGAAAACCATCCGGGATTTCTCCCCGACAGATTCGAGGCAGGTACGCTGAATGTTGCAGGACTTGCGGGTTTGAAAGCTGGAATCTCATTCATCATGGATAATGATAACGCACAGAGGAAGAAACAAAATCTGGCAGTGAAGCTCGCATCGGATTTAATGGAAATTGATGGTATCTCGATTCAGGGGTGTCCCGAAATGAGTAACAGTACTCCTGTTATTTCGTTGACTATTGAAGGCATATCAAATTCTGACATGGCGGAAATCCTGGATGAGCGCTTCAATATAGCCTGCAGGGTCGGGCTTCATTGCGCCCCCTGTGCCCACAGAACACTTGGAACCTTCCCGGATGGAACTGTCCGTCTCAGTCCTGGTCCGTTCAATACGATTAAGGACATCGATACAGCAGTTGATGCTGTCCGTCTTATAGCTGAAAGGAGGATCTGAACATGGAAAAAGATGTAAGTAAGATAAGACTTACGACCCTTGCAACAGCTGCTGGTTGAGCTGCAAAGATGGGGCCGGGAGCCCTTTCAACCATACTTGAAGCTTTCTCAGGAATCTTCCTGGATGAGGAACATCCCGAAGTGCTTATCGGACTCGACAATGCCGATGATGCAGCTGTGTACCGTATCAGCGAAGATGTTGCTGTTATAATGACCGTGGATTTTCTGACTCCCGTTGTTGACGATCCGTATATGTACGGCGCGATAGCTGCTGCCAATTCACTGAGCGATGTCTACGCCATGGGTGGAAAGATAGCTATGGCGCTGAATGTCGCGGCTTTCCCTGATGAACTTCCCCTGGAAATCCTGAAGAAAATACTTCTTGGTGGTGCAGAGAAGATCGCGGAAGCCGGTGGTGTACTCGGCGGCGGACATACCATTATGGATAAAGAACCAAAGTATGGTCTTGCCGTAATAGGTCTGGTCCATCCCGACCGTATTCTGGCCAAGACAGGAGCCGTTCCGGGCGATATCGTAGTACTGAACAAGCCTCTGGGAACCGGTATCATTGCTACAGCTCTCAAGGGCGAGGTCGTCTCTGATGAGCATCTTCAAGCAGCCACCTTGTCGATGTCACGCCTTAACAGGAACGCCGCAACTATTGCAATAAAATCCGGAGCCACAAGCTGCACCGATGTAACAGGATTTGGTCTAGTGGGTCACAGCCTTGAGATTGCGGACAGGAGCGGTGTCATGATTCACCTTGATATAAGCAGTCTTCCATTCCTTCCCGGGGCCCGGGAATATGCTGATGAATACCTATTCCCAGGCGGAACCTGCCGGAACATGAATGCCTACTACAGCCATGTTAATACCTCTGGTAATGTTTCTGATGAGCTTATCAGACTGATCCATACGCCTGAAACCTCCGGCGGTCTCATAATGACCATTCCTCACGGAAATCTGGACATGGCAATCAGCCACGCGAGGGATCTCAATGAACCGCTGTGGATTATCGGAAAGATAACGGAAGGGAAAGGCATACTGCTTGATTGAAGGAGAAACAGATGGATAATGTAATAGACGCGAGGGGATTCTCATGTCCTCAGCCGGTTCTTATGACTAAACATGCACTGAAGGAAAAAAAAGGCGCATTCAGCATCCTTGTATCCGGAGCTGAACAGGCAGAGAATGTACAGATGTTTATTCAGAGGAATGGCTGTACTTCAAAATGTGAATCTATAGAAAATGGATTCATGATCCATGTCGAAAGAGAGAAATCGAATAAACCTGTTTCTTCCACCTTCGAGAATCCGCCTGTTTCCGGAGGCGGTTCCCTTGTCCTTTCCGTTCCATCCCGTCATATGGGCAGTGAAACAGATGAAGAACTTGGAGACATACTTATCCGGGCTTTATTTCATACACTCACTGAATCAGACGTTCTCCCTGATACGATAGTTTTCTACAACAGCGGGGTGAAACTCGCCGTGGAAGGCTCCCCTGTTCTTGAGGATCTCTCGGTTCTGCAGGAGAAAGGAATCCGGATACTTGTCTGCGGAACCTGCCTTGGATACTTCAATCTTACGAAAGACATTCGTGCAGGCCGGGTTTCGAACATGTACGATATAGCCGAGACACTGCTTCAGGCGGATAGAACAGTGTCAATATGAACTCATCAGGATACGCAGTATTGATGGTTCCCTCTGTCAATCATGCCCTTCTCTCGGAAAAAGCGGTCATATCTGCAGGAATTCCCTGCAAACTTATTCCCACTCCAAGAGAGATCAGTTCGGACTGCGGCATAGTACTGAGGATTCCGCTCATCGAATCTGAAAGGGTTCTGAAAATTGTAAACTCTCAGAGAATCGACAACGATGGAATAATCCAACTATGAAAGGAGTAAACTGAATTGAGTGTTAAGAAAATTCTCGGGATCGGACCTGTAGTTGCCGGGTCCATAATCGGTATTCTGGCATCCCTGCTGGTATACTTTGGAAATCCTGGAAACATGGGCGTTTGTGTTGCCTGTTTTCAGAGAGACATCGCCGGTTCGCTCGGGCTGCACAGAGCATCAGTCGTGCAGTATCTGAGACCGGAAATAATTGGTTTCGTGCTTGGAGCCTTCATTGCGTCAATGATATTCAGGGAATTCAGGGCCAGAACAGGATCAGCTCCCGTGGTCAGATTCCTGCTCGGCATGTTCGCAATGATAGGATCACTCGTCTTCCTCGGCTGCCCCTGGAGGGCGCTGCTGAGGCTTGCCGGAGGGGATCTCAACGCGTTGCTCGGCCTTGCAGGCCTGGCATCCGGAATCTTCATCGGTATCCTTTTTCTCAAGAGGGGATACAATCTCGGCAGGACATACAGAGCACCTGCCGTGGCTGGAATTCTAATGCCGGCAGTAATGCTCATACTTCTTGTTCTTTTTATTCTTTTTCCATCGTTCGGGGAAGGTAAGGGTTTCTTCATAAGCGAGCACGGTCCGGGCTCCCTTCACGCGCCGCTCCTTATCTCTCTGGGCGCCGGTATTCTGGTCGGCATCCTCGCCCAGCGAAGCAGGTTCTGCACAGTTGGAGCATTAAGGGACAGGATACTGACAGGGGATTCCCACCTGCTGAAAGGTATAATCGCCCTTCTGACTGCTGCCTTCCTAACGAACCTGTTTCTGACATTGATAACTGATGGAACCTATCTCCGGTTCTCTTTCATCGGTCAGCCGGTGTCCCACAGCAATTTTCTATGGAACTTCATGGGTATGCTGCTGGCGGGTCTTGCCTTCACCCTTGCCGGAGGTTGCCCTGGAAGACAGCTTTTCATGTCCGGAGAGGGAGATGGCGATGCGGCGGTCTTTGTTTTCGGGATGCTTGGCGGGGCTGCTCTTGCTCACAACTTCGGACTGGCAGCTGTACCGGATAGAATGCTCGAATCGGGAGCGCTGCAGGTAGGAGGACCGTCAATCAATGGTATTTGCGCCGTGTTTCTTGGCCTGGTCTTCTGTCTGGTTATCGGCTTATTCGCGGGAAAAACAGGCGAGAGGAACGGTCGATGAGAACTATTGTAGATACCAGAGGGCTCTCCTGTCCCCAACCGGTTATTCTTTTGCGCGAAGCGCTCCGAAGCGAAGATTGGGAAAACATAGAGGTTCTTCTGGACAGCGGCGCCTCTCTGGAAAACTGTTCAAGAATCGCGGTGAAGGATGGCTTCACAGTAAGGGTCGAGAAACGGGATGAGGAAACAGTCCTGATAGTGTCCAGGGAATAACTGAAATGCAGGGAACTTCTGATGCGGTTCCCTGCATCGGCATATCTCTTACTCATGAACAATCAACTGACCTGAGAACTCTTACTCCGGGATCGGAAGTCCATCCAGGAATGTGTCTATTGATGCTTTTACTTCACCAATCTCACCATTGATGGTGTCGCTTATCGTCTGTATTTCCGACCTTGCATCAACGAGTTCAGCTCTCAGTGCATCTATCTCAGCTTGAAGTCCAATGACATCAGGATCTGTTTCTCGGATTTCCTCAAGCTTTGCTGAAACCTCCTCAAGAGCGGACAGTTCAGGTATGAGCCATTCCAGCGAATCAGTCACAGCAATCAATTCTTCGAGTTGCAGCTGTATGCCATCAAGTATTTCAAGACCCGGAATTTCAATATCAGGAATATCAGCATCGGGAACATCGGGTACGTCTGGAGCTCCGGGTACCCCGAAAGCGACAACGCTTCCAGCACATATCATAAGAACGATAAAGATAGATCTTCGCATTTTTTCTTCCTTCCTGTTCGGTTAATTACCCCTAAGTCTATAACTGCTTGATTCTCATGTAAACCTGACACACAATTGGAACTGACAAAAGTATGTCCGTTCAGATTGAGATTTCCTTATTGCTGTCTTACTCTATAATCTCATCCTGATATCCCGGGGCTGGTCATAGTACTGGAGAATTCTCATCTTGCGCCTGCAGGGTTCATATGAGTATGATAAAATTATTAAAGGCACTAATAACATATTAATTATCATAGAAAGATTCATCAAAGTCTGGAGTGCGTTGAATGTCGAATAAGGAAATAATTGCACTGGAAAAGAAAATCGAAAAACTCAGGTCTCAACCTGACAGTTCAGAGCTTGTGGATGCTCTTAACAGGATTGCTTATTCATGTCTTCATTCAGATCCCCAAAAAGCTGAAACCTATGCCCTTGAAGCTTTTGATCTCGCTAAAATCCTTGGAATCATGAATGAGCAGGCCATAAGTAACATGGTTCTGGGAGCATTTCATCTCGAGGCAGGGAATTTCGATGAAGCACTGTCTCATTGCCGTTGTGCAATGGAAATCTATGAGAACCTTGATGACAAGAATGGCATCGCATCTGTTCACAGCAGGCTGGGCAACATATTTCTGGTTCAGGGTCTTATTGATAAAGCCCTTGAGCATTACCATACAGCTCTAAAGATAATGCAGGAATGCGATGCCGGCAGTGAGCAGCTCGCAAGCTTCTATTTTAATATAGGGGTATGCTACGCCACGCTGGATAGGCTGGAGCTCGCGATCTCGTTCTATGAACATGCCAAGTCAGTATGGGAGGAATCGAGCAAAAGTTCAAATCTGGTTGCCCTCTACAATAACATTGGTACTGTTTTCGGTAAGAAGGGGGAACTTGACAATGCCAGGATATTCTTCCTCAAATCGCTTGATCTCTCTGAAGAGATTGGAGAAAGGAAGCAGAAAGCCGGTACTCTCGGCAACCTTGGAAGTCTGCACGAAGATCTCTGTGAATATCAGACAGCTCTTGACTACTACATAAGGTCTCTTGAGCTTTATGAGGAACTCGGCAACAGAAGGGGAATCGCCTATGCCTGCTGCCATGCTGGTGGGGCATGCACTCATCTGGGACATCTTGATGAAGCGGTTGAATTTGCTGAAAGGGGTCTTTCGATAACAAGGTCGCTGAAGTTAAAGGACTATGAGATCATATGCCTGGATAAGTTTTCGAATCTATATGAGAAGAAGGGCGATCTGAAAAAAGCACTCATGCTCTCCCGGGAACTGAACACATCCCTGGAAGAGCACCTGAATGAAAAAAGCCTGGAGAAGATCGCAACGCTTCAGGTGCAGTTCGAAACCGAGAAAAAAGAGAAGGAAGCCGAGATATACCGTCTGAAGAACAAGGAGCTTTCCAGAATAAACAATGAGCTTCGTAACGCCCTCACGCATGTTAAACAGCTTCAGGGCCTGCTTCCTATCTGCGCAAACTGCAAGAAAGTCAGAGATGACGACGGTTACTGGCAGCAGATAGAGTTGTATATCTCCGAAAATTCAGAGGCAGAGTTCTCTCACGGGATATGCCCTGAATGTGCAGTCAAGCTTTACGGTAAAGATATACTGGGAGATCAGCTCAGTTTGTAACCCGTTTTTTTCCAGAGGCTGTTGAAAGTAGCATTGGAGCATGTGAAATGCATGTTTCATCTATCATCTATCCCTTGACACATGAGATATGAAGTTACAGAATTAAATTTAAATGATAGTACCGCTCTAATTTATGGAATACTTCAACCGGAGGAATAAATCCAAACAGTTTATGTTCCATTAATTCTTTCAAACAAAGGAGCTATAATGAAAAATACGATGATGATATTAGCATGTATCCTGGTTCTGTTGGCTTCTTCTGCGCTATGTTTCGGTTATTTGAATATTCACACATCAGGCTCTCCTCTGCCTGGATTCAGCGCACGCTCCACCGCTCTGGGAGGAGTAAGATCAATTGGCCTTGGCGACGGTTCAAGTATGCTCACGAATCCTGCAGGGCTTCATAGAACAGAGGGTACACTGGTCTCACTCTCAATCGGGCCGGGTATTGGAAATGAAACAATTCTGGATAGCCTGGGTAAACACAATAATAACTGGATAACATTCGCAAATCTCTTCGCATGCATGAAATTCCAGTTGGATCCACGATTCAGTGCTGGAATCGCCTTTAGCAAGGTTTCGGACTTCTCGTATATTGGCTCTCATTTCACCTATGACTTTTCATCTGGTCAAGAAAACTATTTGAGTAACATAAGGGAGCTGGAGGTAAACGGAGGAATGTATGAATCCGTTGGTGGTCTTTCATTCAGCGCGAGTGACTGGATCAACCTTGGACTGTCCGCGGGCTTTAGATTCGGCAGCGTCGACTACGACTCTACTTACACGGATATGGAGACACCAGAAAACGATACGCTTATCTCCTGGAAAAGGGATTTCAGTGAATTCTGCTGGCACTTAGGAATTGAGATCCCTCTTAACAGTTCACTCATAGGACTCTCATGGGCTTCAGAGGGAGATTCATACGATGCAAAGCTGGCTCTTGGAGGACTTCTCTATCTTGACGATGATAAGCGCAGTGCTCTTGGAGGAGAGGTTGAACTGGCAGATCCCGGTGAAAAGAATTCCATATACGGGAGAGTCTTTGGTTTTGCTTTTCCATCAAACTCGTTCGAGCTGAGGGGTTCCTTGAACTTTGCCATGCCGAAATACGAAGAAGTGGAAACCAGCATGATAATAGGCGTATCCCTCGGTACAGGCATTTATCTGGGTGATATAATCCTTGATGGAGGAATTGCCTGGTACTCCTGCGGAAGGGATTCGGTATTTCTTGGCGTCGGAATCCCTGATGATATTTCCGACTCTCAGGCCCTGATATCCTTTGGCATCACCTGGAATCCTTGATAAAGTGAGACTAAAAGGTATTTCTTTCCTTTTTCTTGCAATATCGAGTTGCCTTGCTGGAAATACATGGTCGATAACGATTGAAACCGGGGACGACCTGTTTTACGGACTGCAGGATGGAGTTGTGCTTTCAAACGGCAGCACTGTAATCTCCATGGCCGGACCCTTTGAGAACCCCTTCCTTATCTGTCTGGATGGAGAGGGTGAAATACTCTGGTACAGACACATCCTGGAATTTGAGGGTTCCCGGGTCTTTGAAAGCGATGGAAGCCTTGTTGCGCTGGAAGATGGCTTTGCAGTCTGCTTTCATTCTGAGCCGAGAGCAACGGGGATAAATACAGATGTAGCAGTTGTCAGACTGGATTCTTCCGGGGAAATTCTCTGGACACATATCCTGGGGGAAACCGACGAAGCAGTCTGGATGTCCACCGATATCATTGCCTGTTCCGATGGAGGAGTACTTGTTACAGGTTGTCCAGGTATGCAGATTCCGGGGGGGTTCGCGTTCAAGCTCTCTTCAAGCGGCAGGCAGGAGTGGCTAACTCCGCCTGAGGCAATAATTGGTTTTGCATTCTCGGCTGTCGAGACTGGCAATGGCGATTATCTTATCCTGGCTGTTGATGAGTATTCCAATAACACAGTTATACAGCAGGTAAGCAGCGATGGTCTGGTTTCATCCCCGTATAATGTTGCTGAAACAATGATTCAATTCAGAGGAAAATTGAAATATATCAATGGTTCTTTATGGGTTTACTCCCCTGCTGAATGTAACACTGTTCAGGCATTTCACCTTGATGAGGATTTCAACCCCGTTCAAACGATTGAAATACAGTTCCCTCAGGAATTCGAGGCAAAATCCGCGGATATCCTTGAGGATGGCTTTCTCGTATCGGGAGGAACCGAAGATGGTAATGCTCTTATAGCAATGTACGGATTTGATGGCTCTCTTCTCTGGAAAAAGCAATACAATACCGGGGGAATGGATTTTCTTCACAGTGCAACATATCTTGATGAAGGGATTCTTGCCTTCGGAAGGGCACAACAATACTTGGATGATTTCAGTGTGTTCTTGTTAATGAAGGCTGATCATTCAGGTTATGTAGAAGGAGCTTCTGTAAGCGAGAACGGCACCCTGTTGATTGAATCTGAAGCTTTATGCGTTGATCTTCTTTCTCCCGGATGGTTGGCTGCCTGTTCTGTCGTCAGGAATGAGGATGATGCTGTTATTGGCTCTGCTGAGATCATGGCACGGACGGGATTACAGACAGGTTATCTCTGGATACCCGACTGGCAAAGTCTCTCCGGCTCGGATGGATGGCTTGTTTACGCCATACCCTCTATGGAGACTGAAGGATCACTTGAAGATGGCTTTGCTGCTCTCCTTGAACTTTACCCGGATACCTACTTCATCTGGGTAAGTCAGGGCTGGGAAAGACATGTTATGTCTGTTCAGGAATTCCTTTCGAGATAGATGAATCTGTTCTGTAATTTCTTGCTGCCTGATCACATAATCAGTATTTAAAGCAAATCAGTACAGATAGTATCCTCTTTTGAGGCTTTTTACCACATGAATAAAACCAGAACTGAGATGGTCTGGAAGCAGATCTGCTCAGGGTGAAGGCTGAGGATCCATCCTGATATAAGAACCAGGATTGGGGTAATCATCGGGCATGCGAAGCTCAATGATTACAGCATGTGATCTGTTCAGAAACTCAGGCATGAGAGTTATTACCTCGTAATCGAACTCGGGTAAGACATCTTTTATGATCTCTAACTGTTCCTTCGTAAATTCGATCTCAGCTTCTCCACTCCTGGAATTCAGAACGGCGTTCGCCTGATCATCTGTAAGTGTGATGGTAACTTCGTAGTAGCGGCCAGAACCAGCTGCGGCAATAGCAACAACCAAAAAAAGCACAACCAACGGTAAGAATCTCACAGTGATGATCTTCATGAAAGTTCTCCTTTCAAGGGAATGATACTTTTTGATCATAATCTTTTCCAAATCAACGTACAACACTTTATCTGTCCATGCTCAAGGAACCTCTCCGAACACTTAGACCAAAACCACCTGTGCCAGGAATACTTGGATATAATCCAGTATGGTCATAATGTGAATGCTACTCTATCACCACGAATCGCTGTGTCGCTGTGAAATCTCCGGAGATCATCCTGCAGAAATAGATACCAGGAGATATGTCTCCTAGAAGAACATCATGGAACCCTGTTGAGTATTCATCTCCACAGATCTCACTGACAATTCGACCTGACAGGTCGAATACCGAAAGCCTAACCATAGAAGGTTCCGGAATCCCAAAACAAATGCTGACAGCTCCAGAGGTTGGATTAGGTATTACTCCAGGAAGTGAGAACACCGAAGTGTAAGGATCACCTTCTATGCCGTAAGGATCCCAGTTCAGAGTTATATCATGAAGCGCAGGAGTTGAGTTCGGATCATCTGTTTCCATCGTAACGCAGTACTGGAAGTATTGGTCCAGTAAACCACTGAGGAAGCAGGGTTCATGGATTTGATCAGACCAATTGCCCATGTTACCGGGATCGTCGGATGTTTTGTACTGGAAGTACAGGTCTGTTCCAACAGGCTCAGAGCTATTCCAGTCGATACTAGCCCACTGAGGTGAGCACTCGGTGTTCAGAATACTGGATTCCAGTGAACCTTCAGGCAAATAACCTGTAATATCCCACCAGGCGATGGCATCAAGGTAAGAAGAGGTTCCCAGGATATCTTTATCACTGTCACTGTCTATGTCCTCCGCGTATACAGATTTGGCCAATGTGAATTCCATATCAACAGTATGCTCGATCCAGGATGTACCCGAGCCGTTGTCATTCTCCCACCATGTGATATTGTAGCCCCCTGATGCAGCAGCGAGGACGTCCATATCTCCATCACCGTTCATATCCTCCGAGTAGACGCAATAGGGATATTGAAAGAATCCATCAATTATATGTTCAGTCCAAGACGTACCCGAACCATCGTTATTCTCATACCAGGTTATGTCGTTCACTTCCCTGGCAGCACTTAACACATCCATATCTCCGTCACCATCAATATCCTCCGAGTGTATAGACATATAATAATTACCATCAGCAACGGTATGCTTCGTCCAGTAGATTCCCGGAGCTGTATCTGAGTTCTCCCACCAGATGATGTTACCCGCAGACTCGGCTGCACCGAGGACGTCCATATAGCCGTCTCCGTTTATATCCTCCGAGTATAGCCAAATGACACCATCGAAGTACGCGTCAATAGTGTGCTCGGTCCAGGATGTACCCGAACCATCGTCATTTTCCCACCAGACAATCTCATCATGCCCGGTGCCGATAACGTCCATGTCACCGTCAGCGTTAATATCTTCCGAGTAGATGGAATTGACAGACCAGAAGTTATCATCAACGAAATGCTTTATCCAGGATGTGCCCGAGCCATCGGTATTCTCCCACCATGCAATTTCGTGCTTGACACCAGAACAACCGAGAACGTCATAATCACCGTCGCCATCTATGTCCGTTGAATGTATTGAAGAGACATTTGCAAAGTTACCATCAACGTTGTGCTCCAGACTGCTTTGCATAAGAAGCAGAATGTCCGGATTATCAATCCAATCAACGGTCGAATATTGATAAAACTCGTTGCCCCAGTCCTGGACCGGACCGAGAACTCCATCTCCCCCCGACCAATCCGTCTGGATAGCGGAATTGGCATATACAGCCATGAAAGAACCGAAAATCATTAAAGGCAGAATTATTCTGAACATAGGATACCTCCTACATTTTCAAGAATCACACTAATTTATCTGATTGTCAAGCTGTTCTTCGGATAAACCGTATACCCTCCCCCCCTGATAATAATTATTCGAGGATACTTCGGTTTTCGCTTTATTATTGGGTGGCACCTTCGGTATTTGATAGCGATGCTCGCTTAGCTGGTGAATTCATGCGTCTCGAAATCTGGAAGCGCTTTCAGCTGAATTATCTACGTTAAGGATAACTCATATCAATATGGTACATCTGTAATCACCTCAGCACAACACAACTCTGAATTTGAACAGATGAACCGGACATGGTTTTCCGCATGGAGCCAGATCGCGTCTCTCCTCCAGCCAGCACATCGCGGATTGAAAACCGGTTACTTCGATCTAGGTAAATCAATGTTCATCCAGATCCAGCGGATTCCGGAAAGCCCTGTGGGCCTGTCGACCCACAGAGCTTCTATATGGTTGTAAAAACTAGAGCTTCAGGAGCTTCATGGACTCCCTGCTGCCTTCGCCATCACTTACAGTCACTATGTATGTACCGGTGGGTAGTCCGGTGGCAAACCATGTGTATGTGCCGCTGAACCTCGAACTCTCAATCATTCTGCCGGCCGCATCGTGGATATCCAGAACGGAGGTGCTGGAGAATCCGCTTCCTGTTATCACGACCGAAGAATAGAAGGGGTTGGAACTGAAGGAGAGCTGAAGTTCCGGCAGGACCAGTTCAACGTCGTCAGCAATTCCGGTGTAAATGTCTATTCTGTAAAGTTCATCTGTGGTCTGGTTGCTCACCCAGAGGTATGGAGCATCTGTGCCGGTCTCATAAGTGACTCCGTGTATGTCTGAACCGATTCCTATGTTCGCGGGAATCATTGAAAGTACGCCCCCGGAGGTCTGTTCGTAACACCTGATGGGGCTTGTAGCATTGTCCACTGCCATCCAGATATCGCTATCATGGTAGGTGATATCGTAGCCGCTTTCTGAACCCCAGTAGCCGGGGATGTATGTCGATTTACCTGAGAAGTAAGTATTGTAGTAATTGAATGTATAGCAGCCTTCATAGCTGCCGTAGGTAGTGCTTGCATAGATTTTGTTACTGTCCCAGCCAAGTCCCGTCACCGACGGGAGATACGAGCCTCAACAGAAGATGTCATAGCCCCCGTAGGAGCCGGAAGTGGTGTACCAGTACACACGGGAACTCGAAGTGCCGTTTATGAAACTGCCGAACAGCTTCCCATCGTAGTAGGTTAGCCCTGCAGGAGAATAGGTCGAGTAACCGACGAAATCAAAGCTTACTTCCACATTGCCAGTTACGGGATCCAGACCGTAGACCCAGGAAGTACTCTCATCAAGGCACCAGAGCCTGCCCTCACCCCAGGCCAGCCCGCTGATGTCACCATCCGGTGCACTAAGCGTACGATTGACCGAGGCTCCAAAACAGACAAGAGGCACCAGCAAAATTGCACCCAGTGTTTTCACACTATTCCTTCCTATAAAGGTTTACGCTTCAAATTATACCCATGCTTTCAGCTGCTGACTGAATCAACAGTACTGCAAGAAGTTCATACCTGTCAATGTTACAGACTTCCCCTTTCAGAATTCGGGGATTACCAGGTATTATTGAACACTCTGACACTTTTGAGCATCTGAAGCTGACCATCGATGATCAGTGTATCAATCATCGCTAATGTATCCGGGTGGATAGCTAAGCCTGTAAGCATGCAGTAGTATCCGTTGTCAAGCGCAAGGAAAAAATTCCCGCCATAGGAAATGCTGTCCTGCCATTGAGTACTGTCATTGGGAGCGGGAGCAACAAAACCACCACTTGATGACACCATCGTATCTGTTCCGCCGGGCCATATCAAAGGGTTAGCAGTTCCAGGATAGATGTATTTGTCTCCGCTAAGTGGATCGAAGGCAACTGTGAATTGCTGTTGGAAATCTGAAGAATAGGGACTACCGTGAATAAGAGAATCTCCCTCAAGATCAATACGGAAGCCCACAGCTTTCATCGTTAAATATTGCCTTATCTCTGAGAGCAATTCTGCTCTTGTATTGTCTGGCAGGCCTGTGTCAGATGAAGTGTTATCCCCATAAAAAGCCATGACAGTGTAGTATGCCGACCTGTCAGCGATGTGAATTCCAATATTCTGATCAACAATCTCAGCCAGAATCCAGGGGTCTTCAAATCCTGTTCTTGTCCAAAGGAAATACCCTTCGATCTGCGTCCCGGTCAAAGCTGTCCAGGTTACCACAATAGTATCACCGATACTTGCAACAGAATCAACAGTGATCCCGGTTACAACAGGAAGCGTACCAGATATTTCTGTGGCAGAATCACCACAGCTTGAGTATAAAGTAATGAAGGACATCATGATAAGAGATGCTACCAATATTTTCATTCTATACCTCCAACAAAGAATTATCGCATCTTATTTCAATGAATACTCTATCTTCGGAGTATTCTTGTCAATCCTCCGCATTTCTTCAGAGAGATCATGAAGTTACCTGAAGTAAAATTAGATGGAACACTGATGTCAAGTATGAAAATAGTGTTGCTTGACTATATTTAGTAATATGCACATTCTTCATATACTTGGAAATATAGTATTCTTGCCGGAAAAAAACATGGAGGAATAAATTGAAAAGAATAATACCTTTGATCCTGCTGGTATCAGTTACCCTCTTATTCGCAGCCCCGTCAATCCATGGGCTCCCCGGCCTTCACCGAGTGAACAGCGCCATACCCATGGGCTTTAATGAAATGTCAATCAGACTGGGCCTGTCTTACTGGACTGCGGTAAATGAGTACAAGAATTTCATTTACCACAGTCATTTCCTGCCACGAACACTGTTATTCCCTGAAATAATAAATATAGAACACACCGGACAGGGTGTATTCAGCCTTACCTATGGAGTCTGGGACTATATTGATCTAGCAGTGAACGCAGCTTATTCCAGTACATTTTATGAAAGAGGTGAATACGAAGAGCGTTCAACAGGACACTGGGAAGGGATTTATGGGTTTGAGGGAATAAACCTGTTTCTCCATGGTGGATACAATCCTATCTCCAGTCTAAAGGATGTTGTCTGGTTTGGCGGAGATATCCGTCTTGGTTTTTCTTCGGCAGATACGGTCTTCCTTCGTAATCTTGATGGACCTGATGGGATCTGGCACTCTGGACAGCTGATAAGCACACTTCGCAAACCTTTTACTACAACAGGCAATAACAGTTTTTCAACGGACCTCCTCATTACAGGTGATTTCAGCCGCTGGCTTCCAATGGCACCGGTTAAAGTACATCTCAATGTTGGCTATGCCAAGTACACACAGAATTACTCCTTCACTGACTTCAGAGTTATTCCAGACATTGCAGGATGGTCTTATTCGGATTCCACCGATGTAGATATTGAAGTGGCAGACGGTGTTCTTAACCTGGCCTTCGGGCTTGAGGTTTCAACTCCCCATCTTGATGTCTTCCTGGAATACACAAACCGGAAACTTATCGACCGGGAAAACGCTTCGGTATCCTACTTCACACCTGGAATAAGATTCAAGAACAATTCAGGGACATTTCTGGATATTGCTTTCGATCTGAGTACAAGCAAATATGACCCCACCTATTACGATCTCGGTCATAGCCTGTACCAGACGGATAGCGTAGTTACAGAGGATCAGCGTGCTGAGAGAGCTCCACTGCCAATAGGTGGAATATTCGATTGGGGTGTGAGCCTCGCACTGGGATACTCTTCTGATATAATTACCGATGAAGGGCAGACCAATACAGCAACCTTGAGTGGAACAATAACGGATTCTCTTACCGGTGAATCTGTCTTTTCAACGATTACCTTCCCTGGAGTGCCCATTGCCAACGTCACAAGTGATGCTGTCACCGGTTTTTATACTCATAATATCCCGTCTGGAGAAGTTCCGGTAACTGTTGTTGCTCCCGGATACAGTAATGCAAGTGCAAAGATCTTTCTTGGTCGCAATCAGTCTGCTACTCTTGACTTCGCTCTCCTTCCGAACCTTGGTTCGATAACGGGTTCAATAAGGGACGGACAGGGCAGACCCATCACCGGTGCTTCAGTAACAATTGGAAGCTCTACACCCGTAATGGTAACAACCAATGAAGCGGGAGTCTTTACTGCTGATGTCGAAGCGGGGACCTGGCCCATAACTGCGCAGGCAGATGGTTTCATTTCAGATAACCGTTCTGTAACCTTTATTCCCAATCAAACAATAAATGTATCATTCAATCTTAGAGATGCACTACGCCAGGGTGCTGTCTTAAGCTTTGACAACATCTATTTCGCTTCCGGTAGTGCCAATCTCAAACCTGAAAGCCATAGCATACTGGACAGTGTAGCAATTCTTATTAGAGATAATCCAAATGCAAGAATACAGATATCAGGACATACAGACAGCGATGGCAGTGAGGCATCTAACCAGACCCTCAGTGAGCGCCGTGCTCAATCGGTCTACCGGTATCTTGTTAATACAGGTATTTCAGGTGACAGACTCACCACTATGGGTTATGGTGAATCCATACCTGTTGTTCCTAACAGCTCCGCGGCCAATAAAGCCAAAAACCGCAGGATCGAGTTCATCATCCTCAGTATTTAATATCCCCGGGGGATCTGCAGACGGAAGACCGGATCCCCCTACCCCTCCCTCCAGGCGCTTCAACCTGATCGGACCGGAACCAGAGGAAAAGATAAAGCAGCCTGCCGACCCGTTGTCTTATGACAGAATACTTCAATTTGTGAAATACATCCAGTTCCGTCTGGTTCCCGTTCTATCGACCGATAACTACAATCTTTTCTGATATCATTCCCTGATGTCCCGATCCATCCTCGAACTGCAGTGTGATCAGGTACGTTCCCGAAACAAGTTCACTCGTATCGATAAACAGCTCGTGTGCGCCGGAAGCTTCAATGCCGTTTACAAGGGTTCTTTCAAGCCTGCCGGCTGAATCGTACATTCTCAGAACAACTACTGTTTCTATGGGAGCATGATACCTTAACACGCCAGATCCGGTTGTCACGGGATTCTGGCAGGTCAGATGAAATCCGTTTAACTCCGGCAGCAGCTCTATATCATGAGATTCTATTTCCACGAATGTAGGCTCGTATGCCCATGTATCTCCGAAAGCCGGGGCATAGCCACCGAACAGGATGAACCTCTGACCCAGACTGTCATATGCAAGCCTGAATTTTCCTCTTCCCGCGGGATGAGTGACCGGATCAGAGTCTGTCCAGCTGTTTACCGAACAGTCATACACCCATGTGTGGTCATAGTATGTCATGGTGGAGCGATTGAATCCTCCGAACAGCACTGTACTGTTATTGAAGCTGTCAAACGCGATATCGTGCTGATAAGTAGATGGTGGAGAATTTGCTGGTGACATGTTAATCCATGTATTCGTTCCGAGATCGTATGTCCAGGTATCACCGAGCATGTTGGGATTCAACCAGCCACCGTACATTACAACAACACCGTTTTCGCTGTCGAATGCCATTCCATGACTGTTTCTAAGGCAGGGCTTTGCGGGCGGATTCATGTTTGTCCACGTATTGCTGCCCAGGTCATATACCCACGTATCGTTGTAGTACTGTCCAATTACGTAATTGTAACCTCCGAAAAGAATGACTGCATCGTGAACGCTGTCATAGACCAACCCGCAATATGCCCGTGCCGGAGGGGAAATTTCCGGTGTCATTTCCGTCCACTGATTGTCCTCAACACTGTATATCCATGTATCGCCGTATGCCGATTTGGAATCGTAACAGGAAACACCGCCAAACAGAACAATCACGCTGTCAGCGGTGTTGTAAGCCATATTGTGTCCGAATCTCGGTGGTGCCGATATCGTCGGGTTCACTTCAGTCCATGTATTCGCTACGTAGTTATACAGCCATGTGTCGTCGAATTCCTGGCTGCCGTCCTGCCCGCCGAAAAGTACACAGACACCGTTTGGGCTGTCAAACTCGAGACCGAACGACCATCTTGCCGACGGCCCGGAAGATGGATTCATCTCTATCCATTCATTGTCCAGGATTTCCGCATTAGATAAACAGAATGTACCGGAACAAAGCAGAAGAACACATAAACCAGCGTTAGACAGTATGACACCTTTGTTCATCTTTCCTCCTTTTTTTGCTTCACGGTCTGCCGCTTGTTTCTTCCGTGAAATCTGTACCCGTTACCTGATGAAGGATAACTTCAACATAATAAATAAGTCCAAACCCAATAGAAAATGAAATAATTCACGGTAGGAAGGGAGTCAATACTCCTTGTATCAGCTATCCGGAATTTGAATCATTCGTACCCTGTGGTGGATGCATTCCGAACCTGTGCCATTACTGGAGCTGAAGTTCTAGAATAATGCTCTGGTGGACCATAGTGGACGCATTTCGAGCTTTGGTACCCCCCCCTAGTGGACACTCTTAGAACTGTCAGTTACTCTATGACCACGAAGCGCTGTATTGCTGCGAACTCTCCCGAGATCATCCTGCAGAAGTAAACCCCCTGCGAGAGCTCTCCGAGCAGAACATCGTGATATCCGGGGGAGTACTCTTCTCCATTTATCTTACTGACGAGTCGGCCTGAAAGGTCGAAAATGGAAAGCTCGACTAAAGCAGGTTCGGGCAAACTGAACCTCACTGCAGGAAGAGAAGAAGGATTCGGTATTGCCCCAAGGAGTGAATACTCAGTTACTTGTGGATCACCCTCTATGCCAAAAGGATCCCAGTTCAGTGTCACATCATTGAGAGTAGGAGTGGAGCCAGGATCATCCGTTTCCAGTGAAACCCTGTACTGGAAATATCTGTCCAGCAAGCCACTAAGGTAACAGGGCTCAGGGATGGTGTCGGACCACGAACCCATGTTTCCGGGGTCATCGGAAGTCCTGTACTGGAAGTACAGATCCGTTCCGGCAGGCTCCGAACTGCTCCAGTCTATACTTGCCCATTGCGGGGAGCACTCTGTGTCCAGAATACTGGATTCCAGCGAACCGTCAGGGAGATACGCATTCAGATCCCACCAGGTGATGTCGCCGGCCCAAAGGGTGGTAGCAGCTCCGAGTACATCCATATAGCCGTCTCCGTTGACATCTGCGGAATATACCGCATGGGCAGCATCGAAATCCCCGTCAACGGTATGTTCCGTCCAGCTTGTGCCCGAGCCGTCCACGTTCTCCCACCAGGTGATGTCGTCGGCCAAATATGCTGCTCCGAGAACATCCATGTAGCCGTCTCCGTTGACATCTGCGGAAAATACTGACATGGCGTAATTGAAATACCCGTCAATGGTATGTTCCGTCCAGCTTGTGCCCGAGCCGTCCATGTTCTCCCACCAGGTGATGTCGTCGGCACCGCCAGCTGCTCCGAGGACATCCATATAGCCGTCTCCGTTGACATCTGCGGAAAATACTGACATGGCGCCAAAGAAATCCCCGTCAACGGTATGTTCCGTCCAGCTTGTGCCCGAGCCATCCACGTTCTCCCACCAGCTGATGTAGTTGGCACCGCCAGATGCTCCGAGGACATCCATGTAGCCGTCTCCGTTGACATCATTGGAATACACTGACATGGGCATAAAGATACTCCCGTCAACGGTGTGTTCCGTCCAGCTTGTGCCCGAGCCATCCACATTCTCCCACCAGGTGATGTCGCTGGCATCACAAGCTGCTCCGAGGACATCCATGTAACCGTCTCCGTTGACATCCGCAGAATAGACTGAATAGGCTCCATTGAAATACCCGTCAACGGTATGTTCCGTCCAGCTTGTGCCGGAGCCGTCCATGTTCTCCCACCAGGTAATGTCGTCGTCGTAATAGGCAGCTCCGAGGACATCCATGTAGCCGTCTCCGTTGACATCCGCGGAAAATAATGACCGAGCGCCATCGAACTCCCCGTCAACGGTATGTTCCGTCCAGCTTGTGCCCGAGCCGTCCACGTTTTCCCACCAGGTGATGTCGTCGGCATGATATGCAGCTCCGAGGACATCCATGTAGCCGTCTCCGTTGACATCCGCGGAAAATACTGAAAAGGCTCCCAAGAAATCCCCGTCAACGGTATGTTCCAGAATACTTTGCATGAGCAGGGCAATCCCGGGATAGCCGGACCAGTTAATACTCGAAGATTGGTAGAACTCGTTGCCCCAGTCGATAACCGGACCCAATACTCCTGATCCCCCGGACCAGTCTGTCTGCACTGCGGAATCGGCAAATGTGAATGTGATGAAACCAAAGATCAGCAAAAACAGAATTCTAATAAACACGGTACACCTCCATTATACCATAGAATCCTAAGTATTGATGCAGATGTCAACAAGTTCGATAAACTTGATACCTGGTACCCCTAATGATTTCCAGTTGGAAACCTTTCCTGTATTGGATCATAAGGCTTACTGAGCTGCAGAAAGCCTTTACAGCGTGATCCTGTAATCATTTTTCATCGTTATCTCTGAATAGCTATGGGCGGGGAATCACTTACCTTATGAGTTTGTAATCGCAATTACATTAACAGTACAATTTGGAGTACAAGAGCGCAGTCTAATGCAGGCTTATAGAACATTCCACAATCGTTAAGGTTGCTGATCAGCAATTTGAGTTGAAGGAGATCTATACTCGGTTTTACTGGATTTGTTTTTCTGGATATTCCCATAACCTTTGAATTTATATAATGCTATCTTTTTGTTAAACTCATAAAGCGAACTGAGTTCTTTAAGCACTCTATCTATTCGTTTCACTCTTCCCTTTCTCAAGCATTTTAATATCTACCTGATCCTGATCAGAATTCCTCTTTCGTTTCATCCAAATAAGATCTTCAATTGATGCAACTCGCACCGTTCCATATTCCGATTCTGCATTTAAAGCAT
Source organism: uncultured bacterium (assembly GCA_965372215.1). Taxonomy (GTDB): domain Bacteria; phylum Fermentibacterota; class Fermentibacteria; order Fermentibacterales; family JCC-6; genus Aegiribacteria. The sequence continues at coordinate 24,855 of CBDVBK010000031.1, forward strand.
TCTGAATAATCTGTTGAGATCGTTCACTGTTTGCTGTTAGAACATCCAACTGTAAATGGTCATCCCCCACAATCTTAATAAATCTATGCAAAGTCATATCAGTATTCTTAAAAGTCCAGGGAGTTGCAGATACAAAGAAATCAAGTTTTGAGAGAACATCAGCAAAGTTATCTATATCGTCCGGGATCAACAGTAAGTCGATATCTTTTGTGAATCGGGGTTGATCATGAAATGCAAGTGCAACACCACCGACTAAAGCATATTCCAAGTTATTGGCTTCAATAGCCATTACGATCTTTCTGAATTCTTCAAAAATGTTCATGCTTCACTCCGGTTGAATAGTAGACACAACATTCTTCGGGAACCTCTTCGTTCAACTACTATCACCTGCGATCCAGTTACGTCAATGGTGATCACAACTCTGTAAATGGTATGGAGTAAAATTTTCATTCGGTCTGGTACCCCCCCTGGTGGAGGTATTTCGAACTGCTGTACCGATCCTGGGATGAATCCTATCTCAACAGGCACATGCTCGTTGTCTCTGAAATCCCACCAGACTGTATCCTGCAGATGTACAACCCGGAAGCAACAGGCTCTCCGCTCTGGCTCCTGCCGTCCCAGACATAGGAGTGCTGTCCGGCTCCAAGCTCAGAATCTGCTAAAGAGCAGACAATCCTGCCGGCAAGATCAAAAATCATAATTGAAGTATGTTCCGGCTCGGAAAGTTCAAAAGAGATGGATGCAATGGAATAGAAAGGATTCGGGCTAGCGTGCAGACCAAGCAGATGTGAAGGTTCCAGGATGATCCCTGTACTGGTAACAGTGAAGTGAATAGTGTCGGCAGCAACGGCAATTCCCTCGTCAAAGGATGTCACTATCAGTTCGTTTGATCCCACCTCTGCGAACAGATCGTCCAGGTATGTGTACTTCAAACCTGTGCCAAAGGCGTACAGGTTACCATCAGTCGCTGGGATATACACAATCCCATCAGTGATCGATGGGCTACCTTGAAAGCACCACGCTGTTGTCATATAGGTCCAGACGGTATCTCCCGAAAGGCAGTCCAACGCGATTACTCTAGCACTATCGTTGTGAATGCAGTCACCAAAGAACACCATTCCATCCGCAATCCCGGGTGAACCATGAATCGTAAAATCGTTTGTCCAATTGGAAACCCCATTCAATGCATTCACCGAAAAAAAGAATCGATATTGAGTTCCAACATAGAGATTGCCTGCATGATAAGCGGGGGTGGCCGTGATAAAAAAACTAAGATCAGATGTCCAGATAGTTTCTCCGGAATTGGCATCAATTGCACGCAGGTATCCACGAACTCCTCCAATATAGATGACAGAATCGAATACTGTCGGAGAGGAGTCCCAGTAACCATCTTTGGCATCGGTGTTAGTCCAGATGATGTACCCTGAGAGGGCATCCACTGAGTAAAGTGGACCATAGACTGTGGGAATGAATAGCATATCTTGCCAGATTGTCATGCAGCTTACAGTATTACCAGAGATCTTACAGGACCAAAGTTCAATGCCTGTGCTTGCATCAAGACAGAAGATCAAGCTTCTACGTATAGGCGAATAAGAGACGATTCGCGCACAATAAACTCTGCCGTTGCTTACAACAGGTGTACTCCCTTCCCAGTCAGCACCTCCGAAGGCCCAGATCCTCTCTCCCGTCAGGGCGTCAAGGCAGTAGATAGAGTCGCTGGCCGTGTAGAGTCTACCATCTTTAACTGTAACCGCATCGTCTGTAGAGCCAGTTCCAGTGAATATCCACTCCACTTCACCGGTAGCTGCGTCCAGCGCAAACAGCGTGTCTCCGCCTCCATTCTGCGGGTAGTAAACTAACCCATCGACTACTACTGGTGTTGGAAACTCATGCACAGTCCCAGTAATAGGTGCCGTCCAGAAGATCGTGTTGTCCGTTGGTGCAGGTGACTCCGAGTAGCCATGATGCAGGTCATTCTGCATGTATGTGTACCAGTCGGTGTTGAGCCGGGGAATCTGTATAACAGGCTGTCCATTTAGTGAGTAGTGGACCGAGTCGGCTTTCTCGTTCTCGTTCTCCACAATAGCCCTGACTATGAGTGAGTCTCCGATCCAATAGCTCTCTCCGTCGACAGGCTCAGTGATTGTAAGATTAGTGGTGGATATCAGGATTGCTACAAGGATAGTTTCAATCATCATCAGTCCTCCATTCACTGGCATTAGTGATTCAATGGACGCTTATTCAGTTGATGCGCTATTTCAGTGATACCAACGAACAATGCTTGTGTCAATATTACATTCTGGGTTCGGTACTGTGTATTGAAGGGTTCTATAACAAGATGAAAATGATCGTCAGAAGAGCTTATAGTAAATCTATATTATTGCTTATTTTCTACGTTAGTTACATCTGAGGTAATTTATGTAGAACAATTACAATGATAGCAAGTCACAATTGAAATCAATTATGGAGCGTAATACTGTGATTCTTATGTGTAGGTGCCCCTGTTAATGGTGTAGAGCCTCTGTTTGGTACCCCCGACGGGATTCGAACCCATGCTTCCGGCTCCGGAGGCCGACGCTCTATCCAACTGAGCTACGGGGGCATTGTATTAAATTATGCTTAAACGGAAATTCTGTTTACTTCCGGTTCTTTGCCATTCACAAGTTTAAGTAAAACCATGGATCTTCTCTTCATGCTCTCACATACAGCTCCGGGGTTCAGGCGGAGTACTCCGTTCTTCACGTCATTGTGATAAATATGCGAGTGTCCGAAGATGATTATATCAGGTTTCTCCGAAATGAATCTATCCAGTATCCTGTTCTCAATACGGAAACGTGAGCCGGAACCATGTGTCATGCAGATTTTATATCCCTCAAGCTCAAGCTGAAGGTTCTCGGGATACATGTTTATCAATTCATACGAATCCATGTTGCCATGTACTGCTTTTACAGATGCAAATCTTTGGAGATCATGAATTACACTTATGTCAACCATATCCCCTGCATGGAGAATCAGGTCACATTCAGCACAGATCTCATATACCCGGCCGGGTAAAGCACCCAGCCTTGTGGGTATATGAGTATCTGAAAGAACAGCAATTTTCAATTAGACTTTTTTCTTTTTATGTCTGTTTGCGCGGCGTCTTTTCTTCCTTTTATGAGTAGCTATCTTAATTCGTTTTCTTTTTTTCCCGCTCGGCATCTTACTCCGCGACCTTGTTTTTCACAAGTCTTGAGGGTTTGAATACGGGAACTCTGCGCTGAGGAACTGTAACTGCAGCACCAGTATGAGGATTCCTGGCAATACGTCTTTTACGCTCAACAACCTTGAATGTACCGAAACGTCTGATCTCTACATGTTTGTTATTATATAGAGCTTTTCTTATTTCCTCAAGAAATCCGTCTACAACAGCTGCAACATCTTTCTTGTTGAGATTGATATCATTGTTTGCTGCAATCTTCGAAACGATATCAGCTTTGGTCATTTTCTTCCTCCAGAACTGGTTTGTGTTCAGCCGGTGTTTCCTTTTCCGGCACCAATAAATACATTAATAACCTTCTATCCAACACGAACCGATAAGATATACAATAACAATGAGTTCGGCAAGGCCTGAAAAAATGTAGCAAATTCAGTGTATAACAACAATTGATAACACAAATTTCTGCATTTATTAGCGCATTATATATAGATTGAGGACACAGAGCTGAGGGGAGTAATTTAGGTTGTGAGATTAAAAGCGGGAAGCAAAACTCCCCGCTTTCTGGTGGAGCTGACGGGAGTCGAACCCGTGACCCCCTGACTGCCAGTCAGGTGCTCATACCAACTGAGCTACAGCCCCTCTGAAGTACGCGTACATTATGAAATTAAGTCTGAAAGTCAATAGTCTCATACTTCATCCGAAGCTGTATCCAGTCTCCAGAAAGCCCCTCCTGAAGGAACTCTTATAAATTCATCCTTTATCTCCATAAGTACCAGTTCAATCGTCATTGAAACGGTGCCTTCGAACAGATGACCGCCTCTGGACGACATGTCCTCATCAGCAAGATTTACATGCAGATGAACGAATGGTTCACCCTCTTTAATTGATACATTACCCTGCAGTGAGAGTATTTCGGAAGACGGCTCTACTGTTTTCTTTATATATTCTTTACCGTTATAGCGGCCAATTACAATATTCTCCAGCATTCCAATTCCAGCAACTATAGCGGCTGCGTGAACTTTCTGTTCTGCACACCATCGAGCAAGTGTTTCGGGGAATTTTTCGCCTTTATCGAATCGGATAACCGTTCTATCATTATCTCTATAGAGAACTTTCACCTGTCACTCTCCTCGGTCCAGCTTCTTTCTCCGGTTTCTATTGATCCATGTCCCGATGGGCAGGACAATCTGTAACCTTCATCTGTTTTCTCCATCAGATATTCTTCTCTGGATTCCGGACAAACCAGAGGCCAGATCCTTCCTGCAGATTCATCCAATACTTCTATACTCTCAGCCCATTCTCCTGTCGCATCCCTGAAAGATACCTGATCTGTACAAATAGTATTCATATTCGCGTGACATTGTCTTCTCAGGGATATCTCTGAAAGTTTCTGGGTACTGCTGCAATCACAAGCCACAAATGAGAGTATTATCGAAATCGTTGAAATGACAATGATTTCTATCACTTTTTTTCTCATTATTCCTACCTCAACACAATTAGTTGCCTTGTAATAGGTTCTGTACCTTCAGCACAGAATCTGGCAAAGTATATTCCCGGAGGAACAGGATTACCCTGTGAAGTTAAACAGTTCCATTTGATTGTCCCCGTTCCATTCAGTTCATCGTCAAGAATAATCACTATTCTACCCGCTATGTCATGAATAGTAAGAATCCCTGATCCGTCAGGAGCAGCCCATTTGAATTCCACACTGGAATATACAGGATTCGGGTACGGAGCTGAAATGAAAGGAACAGGTGTTGGTATATCCGAATCTGATATTCCTGTACCTAATACGGGTATATCAAATGTTACAGAAACATGATTCCTGCTCCATACTGTGAGAGCAGCCGTATCAGTATCATCTGTTGTTGTAAGAGTTATTTGAACCTGCCCTGAAGCATCAGTATAATCCACCTCATACATTGACGGTTCATCCCATTCTCCTTGAATAAAGCAGATTCTTGCTCCTTCCAGAGAACCGGCATTATCCTGAACAGATACTGTAACATAGTTGGGACCAATACTCAGAGTATCCGGTCTATCAACCTGAAGAACTCCATTCGGAGCCTCTGTCCACATAGGAAGTTCCGGATCACCAAAAAGAGTGATCGATTTGGCTATCCAGTCGTAATGAGTATCGGTCGGAATGAGTGGTATGAATTCATCCCATGCCATTGCATGTGCTACTCCTAGATGATACATATCCTCTGTAAATAAGTTTGCAAAGAATTCCTGATCAACAAGCTCGCTCCATTGGTTTCCGGGTTCGGATGGTTCCCCCCATCCGTATCTCGTATTCATCATGCAGAATCCACCGCCCCCTGCTGACCTTATCCATGCTTCAGCAAGGCAGTAACCTAAATCAAAACCACCGGAATTACAGGCAATTGTATTCCATATTGATACCCGACCTTGACCGGAAATGTTCGTAAGTCCGGTAAAATCACTGCTGCTCAGGCTTCCGACACCTATCGATACACTGCCCTGGCTTCCGTGTCCTGCATGATTTACAAGGTGCATGCCCTGATTGAGCATCTCCATCGACAGTGTGTAACTCTGTGTACCTGCGCTCTCATAGAGTTTGATAACAGGTTGCCATGCTGCAGGAGTGTAAAGAGTGTCAACTTTTTCCTTTCCGGCACTTCCGGGGCAGTATGGACTGCTCCAGAGAATTCCGGTTGTGAAGCCCATCGAAGTCTGCCATGTATCAGTGTCCTTCGAATCCTCCAGAGAGGGGTTCTCGTATGTAAGTATTTTATTTACAAAAATATCAGCCTGAGAACTGTTTTCTACGGATGCTCTTCCAATGAAATAATCAGGGTGATAATCCATTATGTCACCGTCGATTTCACCCCATATCTCGTTGCCGTTAGCGTCCCAGAGATCTGTACCAACATTGATATCGTTCATATCCTGAAAGTAGATATCCGCGGCAGGATCGCCAACGTATCCTTCAGCTGTTGCCCAGCAGTTTCTGTGCGGTACAAGAGGTGTATCTCCTCCGAGAAGGACAAATGTAGGAGGTGAATCATCATAGATATCTCTAAGGAAAAATCTCAGTTTCTGCGCGGCATCGACACCGGTATACGCCAGTTCAATGTATTCCATAGTTACAATTGAAGCTGGAATACCCTTCATCGTCTTGTACTGAGCAAGGGATTCGAAAACTGAGACAAGTGAATCTCTTGTTACAATCAGATATTCACCCCATGGAAGATCCTTTGCAGAAACTAATGAAACATCATTGAAAACTATCTGTTCAGTGTTGAGAACGGTTCTTTCCAGCAGATCCTCCATAACTGCAAGTCCTGTAATACCTCTGCCGGTTGGAGAAGGTTGAATATCACCGCTGTGGTAATGAATCTTCATGGTTATTGATCTTGTGTAGGTAGCTCGAGTAGAAACCGGATTCCAGAAAACAGGAAATATTCGGATATTCAGGATATTATTCCCCATAAGTCCGCCCTGAACTCCCGGGATTACTCTCTGATAATCAGGAATCTCACTATAGGATTCAGGATTTCTGGGGGTAAGCGAAAATAGTTCCGGTCTTGAAAGAGGTACTCCTTCCTGAACAGGTTTGATGTCATAGGAACCGGGAAGCATAATTTCATGATAATCGATGATCAAAATTGAATCCACAACCGCATCCGAGGGAAGCAGGACAGTAACTGGAAATACAGGAAGTGACGGATCGCCTGGAATGCCGCAGTTCGATGCTCCGGGAATGTAGAAGTATTCCCCGATCGGGCTTTCTTTTACATCAGGCTTTGAAACCGGAGATTCCCATGTAACAGTCATTTCTCCTGCTGAAACGGTCGAAATCAGGACAGCGGAAAATAACAAAATACTGTATTTCATTTCATATCTCTTCTCATCAGGTTTCCATAAGAGCAGATAACCAACCCTTGCCAATGATATCCTCAAGCATAACTTTCATCATAATAGTAATGGGTACCGCAAGAATCATTCCCCATGCGCCCCAGAGCCAGGCCCAGACGATAACCGATAGAAGAACAGTTACTGACCCGAGAGGAAGTCTGAACTGCATCAATCTTGGTTCTATGACATTTGAAACAAGGTTATTGATGACCAGCACAACGATAACCACAGGCCAGGCGGCGAGGAAGTTTCCCTGTTCATAAGTTGCCATTGTATAGAGTATTACACCTGCTCCAGCAATAATAGATCCGTAAATCGGGATGAAATTCATTACAAAATATATGGATGCCCAGATCAGAGCATCCTGAGTATCAAGGAACAGGAGCAAACCCAGCCCTATTCCTACTCCGGTAATCATACTCGTAATTATCTTGGTAACAATGAATTTGCGTGTATTCGATTCAATTCTTTCAATAATATTTTGAATATTTTTGTAATTCGCAGGTTTGAGCGTGCTCTGCAGGTTATCTTCAAGTCTTCTTCTGCCGACAAGTAGAAAAGTGGAAAGAAACATTATCATGGCAAATGTGAATACTCCAGATATTATAGGTTTGGCAGCATTCGGGGCGATGCTCAGAGCCGTTTCCACGAGCCCGTTTATATGATCTTCAACCGCTGCTGCATCTCCGAAAAGACCGCTTGTAACCATCCAGTCCTTAATAGGCATAACAACATTGTTCATGATTTCAGTGCTTTTACTCAAAATAAGTGATATCTGTCCTCTGATAAGAACATATACCCCAAAAGACAGTGAGGCGAAGAGAAAAAGAACAAAAATAACAGAGAAGATTGCCGCCAGTTTTGATTCTTCGCTGATATGCTCTTTGCCGAATCTTCCTTTTAGTCTTGCAAGGAATCCATCCGTTATCGCGGCTGTTCGGTCTGAGACAGGCTGAAGAAGCAGCATAAGAAAAAATGCGACTGTCAGCGGAACGAAAACATCTGATGCCGATTTCAGGATCGTACCGGCTGCTACAACTCCAAGGAGAGTGATGGCTGCCCTGAAAAACACGGAACCATAATCCTTCATGGAGTCTCCTTTGCAGGCTTTATTGATCCGTACTCCTCCGGTCTCAGATCAGATAAACAGTCAATACGGGTACGAATCTGATCCACATCACTCAGGTCAATTTCAAAATCGGTAATCCCATCCGATATTATACTGCCTTTCATCATATTTCCAGTGGGGTGCGCAACCCCTCCGAAGCCATTGAAGATAACTCCAAGATGCTCTCCGCCAATATTGCATCCTGCAACGAAGATCTGAGATTCAGCAGCTCTTGCCCGGAGAAGAGATCGAAAGAGCTCTCTCCGCCCTCTTGGCCATTGTGCCGGTACAAAAACAATGGAGGCTCCTCCAAGTGTCAGCCTGCGGGTCAGTTCAGGAAATCGCAGGTCATAACAGATAATCCCCCCTGCTGTTTTCCCGGAGAGATCGAATGTACCTCCGCATTTTCCTGGGATAAAGGCTCTATCCTCCCCCATCGCACTGAAGAGATGAACCTTTTCCGTTGTGTATGCGATATTCCCATCAGGATTGTACACCACCATTTTGTTCACTACTCCTCTGGAACTCCTTACAGGCAGTGATCCCGCGACAATCCAGACATTGTTTCCGGCAGCTGTCTTCGCTGGAAGCAATTCAGGAAGATCTTCGGTAGAAAAGGCAAGATCAGATATCTTGTCCAGCACATAACCGGTCGAAAACAGTTCCGGCAATACAGCAATATCAGGTACAGGAGGGGCAACAGCTGCTTCAGAGAACTTTTCCATGTTTTCCGAGGGAGAACCCTCAATAGCCAGTTCAACAAGTCTGAGAATCATAATCCCTCCGAATCAGCTTGTAGTCACTTGTACATCCGGGATATGCGATAAGTATATTACAACGTATTATACATTATGAAATTAATGATGAAACACCTTCATTTCATCTGGAAGGAGACTCTGCATGACCATTCCCCGCATAAGCAACAGAGGTAATAATATACAGGAATCCCCCATCAGGAAACTGGCACCTCTCGCCAATGAAGCACGGAGCCGTGGAATAAAGATCCATCATTTGAATATTGGCCAGCCTGATCTGCCAACACCTGTTGAGTTCTGGGATGCTGTTAAATTGAATATGAGCGATGTTCTGGCTTACGGACCGAGTATCGGGCTTCCCATTCTCAGAGAAGCCATATGCAATTACTATTCCCGATCAGCTATTTCACTTCTTCCTGAACAGATTATGATCACAACGGGTGGCTCAGAAGCGGTTATTTTCGCGATGATGGCTACATGTGATCCTGGTGAGGAAATGATCTGTTTTGAGCCTTTCTACACTAATTACAACGGGTTTGCCACTCTTGCAGGCATAAAGCTTGTACCGGTAACATCAAGCGTTGAGAACGGATTCCATCTACCCCCGAAAGATGAAATCATATCCAGAATCACCGATCGCACAAGAGCAATTCTTATCTGCAACCCGAATAACCCCACCGGTACTATCCTGACTGACGATGAATTGAATACACTCGCTGAAATTGTTATTGAGAATAACCTGTTCCTCCTTGCGGATGAGGTTTACCGTGATTTCGCTTTTGACGGCAGAAAGCACTCCTCTATTCTCGAGATTCAGGATATTAACGATCGAGCAATTGTGATGGATTCGATTTCCAAGCGATTCAGTTCCTGCGGCGCCAGGCTTGGTAACCTGATTACCCGAAATCCATCCATAATGTCTATTTTTGTTAAGTTCGGCCAGGCACGCCTCTGTCCGCCTACTCTATCTCAATACGGCGCAGCTGCAATGTATGAATCACTGACTGCTGACTATTACAGGGCAATTGTAGGCAAATACCAGGCCAGACGCGATTTACTCCTGCATGAACTCCAGAATACCGACGGTATCTTCTTCCTGAAACCCGAAGGGGCATTCTACGCGACTATTCGATTGCCCGTTGAGGATACAGATAAATTCGCGTCCTGGCTTCTGAGTGATTTCTCCATTGATGGATGGACTACTATGGTAGCTCCAGCTGCAGGTTTCTACGCGACACCCGGAAAAGGACTTGATGAAATCAGGATCGCATACGTTCTTGATGAACAAAAGATGTTTGATGCTCTCAGAATTCTCAAGTCAGGTCTGGAAGAGTATCAAAACTGAGCTGGAAGTAGAAAGATCGGCCTTTTCAGTCTGGATTACAGCCGCTCCTCCCTGGTTCATATTTAATTGTCTGGTCTGTGCTCTTACTATTCCCCCCTGACGCATCAGTAGTTCTTCCCCCTGAACAGACCGGGCAGTAACCTGGCACATTGTAAAGGGGGAAAATAATTAACTGAAAGAAGAAACCATATCTTCATCTTCGGTGTTCAGATAGTGGGAGGATCAGACAATGTTGAGAAAAACATCCATTCACTACATGAATCTGTTGCAGGACGATATCGACGACAGAAAGTCTCTCATCCGGCAATTCAACGGTTTTCGCCACAATACCCAGTTCATCGGTCAGGCATCCAGGGTCATCGTTTATGTTGCTGCAGGAATCATTGTAGTCGCTGCTGCCATTGCAGGTCTTCTGATATTGCTTCAAGCCTGACAAGATAGCGGCAACAACGCTGTGTATTCATTTCAGACACCAGCCGGATATTTCATTGCAGACATAAACGGAACCTTCATTGTTCAGTATTATACCCGAATAACTGGATAAAAAATGTTGTATGAATATGTTTTGTCATAATACTTAAAACCAAATCATGTGTTGACATATGGCACACATTGTAGCACATATTTCTTATGGAACACTACAAATGGAATAACGCAAAAAATGAAATATTGAAGGCAGAACGGGGTGTTAGTTTTGAGCAAGTAGTTATACAGATAGAACTCGGCAATATGCATGATGTATATACTCATCCTGATCAAAGACAATATCCTGATCAGCAGATACTTATCCTAGAAATCAATAATTACTGCTACATCGTTCAATTTATTGAGAATGAGAATGGCAGGTTCTTGAAAACAATTATTCCTAGCCGTAAGGCTACGAAACGATACTTAGGGGGCAGAAATGAGAAAAGTTAAGCTCGATAAGGAAGAAAAAGAGATTCTGGAATCTTTCGAGCGTGATGAATGGGAGCCCGTCCCAAATTTAGAGAAGGAAGTTAAGAAGCACCAGGTATACGCTCGCAATACTCTGAAAAAGGATAAGCGCATTAACATTCGAATATCCTCCAAGGATTTAGAAGAGCTACAACTTGTTGCCGTTGAAGATGGGATCCCATATCAAACCCTTATCTCCAGCATTCTTCATCGCTTCCTTTCTGGCCGGCTTATAGAAAAACCTAGACAGAGCAACAGAATTAACCAGACACAAGGAACCTGATCCATGGCAGGTTTGTTCCTGTGCTGGTTATTCTGAGTGATCTACTGATCTGTCCGGAGTAATACATGTAACAACGGTTCTTAAAAAGAGGATTTCGGATCTGGCGGTCTTTCTCGAGGAGCAGCCCTTCTCCTTGGAGCATACAACCCTGAGCGATGACGTAAAATCCATTTTCCATAGGCTATTAGGCTATATCCATAGATGCAGGTTTCTCCATGATCGGTTATCCGGAGAATCTCGATGTGGCTGTTCTTTACGGCTACGATGAACAGATCTACGCTGGTATACCGTTCCGGGTGTTCACAGACCCTTGCTGGATTATACACGGCAGGACTGCTACCTGTATCGTCATTTCATGCAGGAATTCGATCGGGTAGAAAGCATTTGACTTATGACAGCTTCCCTCTCTATTGACCGATATCTTTGAAGCGTCATTCGAGGACCACGAACCGCCTGTTCATGGAAATACCGTCAGAGATCATCCTTACAGAATATACACCATGTTCCAGGTCAGACAGGTTTGCGGTGTGCCAGCCTGCCGGACATCCATCGAAGGATATTATCTCCACAACTCTTCCGGCCATATTGTACACCATCAGACTGACATCTGCTTTTTCAGGTAGTGCGAAAACCACCGAAGGTGCAGTCCTGACGGGATTCGGAGAAACCGGATCAAGGCAGAATGTGCAGGGGACATCTCCATGCTCTCCGGAAATACCCTGTGAGAACCAGTTTATCGAGACGTTATGAAGAACGGGTGTGGTTTCCACACAGGTGGTCTCCAGGATTGCTTTGTATTGAACATACCTGTCTCCATCGTTCAGAATACCTTCGAGGCTGCAGGGCTCATAGATGATCTCAGACCACTCTCCCATAAGGCTGCTGTCAGGACTGGCGGAAGATCTGACCTGGAAGTTCACAGTACCAGACGTAGAAGACACTTCCTCCCAGTCAATCACTCCCCACTCGGGGCTGGATTCCGTATCCAGAACGCTGGACTCCAGCCAGCCGGACAGCCCCAGATCCCACCTGATCACACAATCGTAAGTGATCGAAGTAGCAAGAATATCAAGATCACCATCACCGTTCAGATCTTCGGCATATACACTGTTGAAGGAGTGGAATGAACCCGGAAAAGGATGACAGTAAAAGCTGCCTGTCCCATCTGTATTTTCCCACCAGGCCAGACAGATATCGTTGTTATTTGCTGAGCCCAGTACATCAAGATCACCATCCCCATCAGCATCGGCAGCGAAGACCAAGTTCGCATTCTCAAAATTTTCTGCTATGAGGTGTTTGCCCCATTCAGTACCTGCCCCATCTATATTCTCCCACCAGTAGATATTGAAGTAGTAGCTGCCTTTGGCGCCTATGAGATCCATATCGCCATCGCCATCCAGATCACCGGCATGAACGGACATCCCGAAGTAGAAGGCATCATCCACAATGTGCTGTATCCAGCTGGTTCCGCTTCCATCTGCGTTCTCCCACCAGATGACATGATTGTTGTTTTTTTCTACGCCAATCACATCGGTATCTCCGTCTCCGTCCATATCCTCTGCGTAGACATCAAACAGTGCCAAATAATCACTTTGAATTGTATGTTTGCCCCATTCAGTACCTGCCCCATCTATATTCTCCCACCATGACAGCGTGTCCCCGAAGAAAGTGCCTGCGAGGATATCGATATCGCCATCGCCATCCAGATCCGTGCTGTATACAGAGTATGGGCCGTTGATGTTCTGATCTATGGTATGCTTCGTCCAGAAAAGACCGGTGCCGAGATCATTCTCCCACCACGCTATCTCATCCCCGCTGAAAGCTCCCGCAATAATATCGATATCACCGTCACCATCGATATCCGATGCATGCATCGGAGTGACACCGTCGAAATCGTATGCGATAACGTGAATGGTCCAGCCTGTTGCAGTACCGTCATTCTCCCACCAGAGGATATCATCAGTGTTAGTTGCTACGCAAATCACATCATTGAATCCATCTCCGTTGACATCCTCCGCAAAGACCGACCTGGGATAATCGATCGCGTCGTCAATCACGTGCACTGAGCCTTCCAGACTAAGCTGAAGAATCCCTATTACAGGATAGCAACCCAGCTGGATATGGTAATCATCGCCCCATGTGAGAACAGGACCCCATACACCGGAATCACCTGACCAGCTGTTCTGCTCGGCGATTTCAGCGAAAGCTCCAGAGCTGAGTACCATAATATTAACAAATACCAAAACTGATTTCATTTTTTACCCTATCATTCAATGTTCACACTTCACAAGCTTCACTGGTAGAAGAAAATTCGAATTGTATTTCTGTATTTATTATATTAATTTATTCCTTTACTGCCCAGGAGGCCTGCCGAAAACACCACCTGCGATCATGGATCCGACAACCAGCGCAGTAAGCGCGATAATATCCTGTTTCCTTTCCGCGTTCATCAGAGATACATCCGAGTCTTCCCACCTCATCAGGACGGCCATTCCTGATCGCATCATCAAGTTCAATGCAAGATTACAAATCACCGTTATTCTCAATAATTCTGCGCTGGAATATTCATGAGTTCATCAGCTATTTTTTTTTTGACATCCATGGATTTTTCATTGTATTATTAGTTAAATAGGGGGAAATTCGAGAGGGGAAAAGATCGAAATTCCTACAAAGGAGGTAAATAATGTACGGGAAAACCGATATTTTCAGATTTACTCTGATCTTCTCAGTTTTCATTTTTGTTTCACTTGCCGGCGCGTTTGAGCAGAATACGGCGGAAATACCGCAGGGAAATTCAGATGACCGTCCACCTGTTGAATGGGCAGTCCACTGCATAGGGAACCTGACTACCGCAATTAATAATATTGGTATTTGGGGTGATCCATGGGTTAACAACCCCTCAATGGAGTGGCCATCGGGCACGGACAACTATTACCTCTATTACGGTAGTGTATGGTCAGTGTGCTACGGTGACATCACTCCCGGTGGTGTAACGGACAAATGGGCCAGCTGTTCAGATTATGAAAACTGGGAACTGCGACCGAGCGAAGGGTATCCTATTGAGTATCTGCTTCCGGGTACTGTCGCTCCCGAGCAGTCGCAGTATGGAATGGACGACTGGGATTCGGAATATAATGACAACCCTTTCGGTATTGGTTTCTGGGTCGAGAATTACACATGGGATACACCGGGTTTCGATAATTTCATGGCAATGAAGATGGTCATCACCCACCACAGCGCTTACGGCAATCCTGGAGTTCCTCTCGATGCTTTTGTACTGGCCATTAAGGGGGACTGTGACGTCGCTACCTCTGCCGGGACTGAATGCTACCTTGATGATCTTGTCTACTACGATGGTCACGCCATCTGGTGTAATGATCCTGACGCTGATTTCGAGTATGTTTTTGATAATGGAGTGAATGCAAGCGAACAGGATTATTATACATACCAGCAGAATCCCGACAATCCTCTTGCTCCGAATGATCCTGAAAATATCTTTTATCACTACAATTACATAGGCGCGGACGGCATACCGGATAATGACATAGACCAGAATGGTGTCAGTGATCATTTCACCATTCTCGCGAAGGTTATAGGAACGGACACCATTTACAGAGAGGATCCCGAATCCGGCGTTATTCTCTTTTCCGAAGGCATGCCATACTGGCATCTGGAACAGACTGTAGGAGATACTACATTCCTGGTCGTGCCGCGTAATCTCAGCTACATGTGGGACAGTGATATTCCGAGCAGTTACATTGACGACTCCGGAGAACCCTTAATCTCACCGATGTGCAACGGTTTCATCGGCTGGCGCCTGCTCGATTTCTGGGTTGTAAAGGCTGATAAATCCATTGAAAGACCGATAGACGTATACGGGTATCCCATTCCGATAAGTCATACATGGTGGAACTGGGAGGATATTCCCGGCACCGATCCGGAGAAGTATGACTTCATGTGGGGACAGAATCTGGATGCCAGTGGTCAGTACAGCGGACCATCGTACATGTCCGACTGGTCCGGCAATCCCAATGCACCCGAAGTTATAATCCCCAATAATCCCGGACCGTTCCCTTTCGTTCACGACAACCCACTGTCGCTTTACTATCAAGTTTTCGAATACAAGTTCCTCATGTCCATGGGTCCGGTCAGTCTAGCAGATGGTGATTCGCTTCACATCATCGGAGGATGGGTCGTCGGTCTCGGCCTTGATGGGCTCAGGATGAACGCCGATCTTCTGCTCGACGCTTATTACAGGGAATCCATATGGGGTCCCGGACTCGGCATCGAAGGAACTGTTCCTTTGATTGAATCCGGAATCGCAGTTTCTCCGAACCCGCTTTTAAGTACCGGTAAAGTGAACTTC
>CBDVBK010000032.1:0-38461 GCA_965372215.1 uncultured bacterium
CATATGTATTATTAGCAGATATTAGATATTAAAGAGTTTTCGGAAAGGGTCTAGCATAGCTGGCATCCCTCCAGCCTCACCCTTGGACATAACAACAGGATATGTGAGCCAAGCACCAGCAGCGAACCTTATCACACCCATGGAAGCATTAAGAAGTTCAACAGTGGAACATGAGCTTGCATTTCCATTGGAGCATGTATGCCTGGATCGGACAATCTTGCATTCAAAAATAGAATGGGGCAAGGCAAAGCTTGAAGAATGTGGGATACACTTCTTAACTAGTCCAACTCGGCTCTCGAAAGGTCAGCAACAAATGGTTGGGGTCCTTTCTCTTATTACAGCCGGTCCAGACTTCTTGGTCCTTGACGAACCCACATCGTTCTTTGATCGGAATAGTATGGAGTGGTTCAAAGATCTCTTAATTGAAGCTATAGAGCAGGAGCGAGTGGGAGCGTGCGTATTATCAACACAGGATAAGCGTCTATTGACCCTCCTTCAAACTCACGCACAAATCCATTCATTACCTGATAACTTAAACGATAACTCAAACGGACTATCCATTGTTGACGATCTGCTTACATCAAACAACTATCTTCCATATTTTGAATCAGGACTATTCACACTTGATTCGTTCCATGTGCGAACGACCAATAAGGACTTCTCGTTCGGAAATATTTCTCTTTCGCCTGGAGACCACGCTATAATTCTCGGAAAGAATGGCAGTGGAAAATCGACATTCTGTGAGGCACTAACAGGTTACCGCAGAGCTCGAGTTTCGGGTCATCTAACTATTCGTGATTTGTCGCAGAATTTAGGATTCAGGAAGTTCGTTATACCTCCATATGTTGCCTATGCTATCCAAAACGCTGAAGACCAGATTACACATACTGATCTTGCTCGCGAGTTGATCATGCCACTAAAAGCTGACTTATGGCAAGATAAGGCTCGTCAAGTTCTTTATTATATTGTGAAAAGTGGAAATCTGAATCCTTGGAAGTTGTCTTATGGTCAACGGAAACTCCTTGTTATGTTAACTCTTTCCTTCAGTTCTTCTGTACTCCTCCTCGATGAACCTTTCTCTTCATTAGACGATACGTCTAGGATCCGTCTGCTTGATCTTCTGAATCACTACTTGTCTTGTGGAGGTATTGTGATCTGGGCGTCAGCGGATGAGGAATATTTACCTGATCATATCAAATTGTTTGCATTAAGGAATGACACGTTAACCATGCAAGAGAGATAGAAATATGTTCAAGATAGTTTGTGATTTTCTAGAGATTTATCTGCTACGTTCGTTATTGAATAAGACGTCCCCGCTTACAAGAATTGTCTTCTGCCTAACGCTCTGCATGGCGCTATTTATTAATTCTGCACTTACTCTTACTATTATGTCAGTTATAGTTTTGATTCTTTCATTGACTGATCCCGAGACCATTAGACGTCATTTATTCTTGATTCTTATTACAGTTATGATGACTGTAGTTCTTTTAATCATTGAAACCTTATTCCCACAATCGCTGTCCACATTCATGGGCTGGAGCGGGGTTAATGGGGAAATAAGCATCCTGAAGATTGCTTGGAAAATGTTAATTGTTATCTTCAGCGCGGTGGTGTTTATCATTCTTGTGCCTCAGAACCACATCGTATATGCCCTGCGAAGATTCAAAACACCACAGTTGTGGGTTGCAGCAATCGCTGCTTTTCGTGCAACGGAAATTGGATACTCTTGCTTAACTATAGTTAGGAAGACACAGATTTCTAAACATATTAATCTGTGGCCACCTCGTTCAGCAATCTTTTTTGTGGACTCGTTTGTCACAGGTGTGTTTGGACATTTGTTTCATATCGTCAATGAGTTTGAAATCGCTATTCGTTCTAAGGGTATAGAATCCAGCCTTTATACACCTGCTGAAGAAATCCCACGCTTTGGATACCATGATCTCGCCTTGTTAGTTGCCATGGGAACTTTCATCTTTGCTGCGCTGTGAGGGTAAATGGGAATACACAGACAGATCAACCGAAGAAAGTAAATAGTCGAGAACCTCTTTTAATCATTGTCAGGTAATATTCCCGTACACTCTCCTGATTATTATTGCTATGGTAAATGCTTCCCGAAATATGGATACAACCGGTAATACTTCTCGTAATGACGCATTTTTCTTCTACTTTCAAACTCTGAATCATCACCATCGATAAGGTAACCCAAAGCATCTAAACATATGCTACCATCACAACTATTGGTTGGAAGCATTCCATCAAGTTTCATCCGTTCTTTCGTCGTGAGCACAGGTACATCAATCTCATCGATGGATTTATTACATTTACACAGAAATTCATAATGCATCTTAAAATGACTGAATATCTTTCTCCGTGCTTCCTCATGGCATATTATACCTGTAATACTGAGCATTATTGTCCCGTCCGAGTACTTCACAGCGTGCAGTGGAATGAATGTTTTCGGTCGCGAGCAGGATCCTGCTATCACTGCTAGAATCATGTTCATTTGCAGTAAAGGGAACTGCTCATTCGAGAAACTTTCCCACTCAAACCAAGTCTTGTTGTATGAAATACCATCAACAACAAGATTTTCTTTGAATGAGGACTGCAGTTCGTTGAATGCAGCCTTTTTTTTGGGTGGGATAACTTTAGGGTATCTTCGCCCAATATATAGTTTTTTATAGACTGGACTCTCAGCTCTGACTGTAATACGTATGATACTCCAGGGAATCGCATGTCTAGCAATATCTGAAGTTTCATTCAAAATTTCTCGAGTCATGTTAGTGTAATCAGCCCAAATAATAACTGGTCTATCGCTTGGAAGACATGTTGCGAGATACTCCTCGAATGTGCAATTCAATATAGTCATATTACTTGAAACTGTGTGATAATTCTGTCGTTTGTATATTTCTTTATCTTTCTCGATGCATATCAACTCTAGTTTTGGAAAAGCATTCGACAGTATTCGAAAATCTTCAAGAAATGGTCCTCCTAGACCGATATATACATGATCAGTAAGGGGATGAAGCAGTTCAAGTGATTGCAGAAGCTCAATGAAAACGTAACGGTCAACAGCTTTATTCGGCCTAAGATGATAAGAGGGGTGTTTTTGCAGCGAGAGTCGGCTCATTCGGTCGTCTCCTCAAGAATCATGTCAAAGCATGCCTCACCAACTTCAGCAGGCTTTTTATCTGATGTATCAAACAAATACTTTGAGATTAATCGTACCTCTTTTGACGGTCTTTCGAATGTGATCCGTGCTTTATCACTCCGTGAAATAGGTTTCGGAAGCACTGGTTTATACTGCTCCCCCTTTATCACACCGCGGGTCGATGTCATTTTTAGTTGTTTAGCACTTGTTTGGAGTTCGGTAAGATGCATTTCTTGAGTTATTCTAAATCGACTCCTAGACTGAGATACAAGCTCTTTGCTTTTCCAAACATTAGTGTAGTTTGTAAAGATTTTCATACCTTCAATCATCTTGTCTCTCACATGCAGATAGAGTACTGAATTAGCTTGGATGCCGCGCTTTGTGGTTGTCATTGGAAGAAGACTTGCGTTATCCGCTGTGAATATAACTATGCCAGATATTGCAATAAACTGCATATGATACTGCGGCACACCTGATACTCCCCAACCAGTCAAGGCTGTCTTATCGCAGTATAAAACAATCCTATCATTACATACTATTGTCCATCCAGCATCAGCTGATGAGTATCGCTCCTTATAGACGCCAAGACTATTATCAGCTTCCTCTTTGCTTGGGATATCACGCGTGAATCCGACGGCTAAGAATACGTGAACCCCTTCGAAAAGTGCCTGATAAACGAAAGGTCTAATAATATCTTTAGATTCCTCCGATTCATCCGGATTAGAAAAAAGCAGTCGAATATGTTTTGGAATAACCTTCAGCCCATTAATAGATACACTAAATCCTTTTTCTATTATGTATGAATAATGTGTAGCAATAGATTCATAGAATGCATCCCTAAATGTCTTAGAATTCAAATCGTGACTAACAGCTTCACGAAGGTGTGTTACTGTAATACACGTTCCTTTTTCATCCTGAGGTTCAATCCGCTCAGCATCCAAATCCCAATCACTCGCATCCTCCATCCATTCTGGAGAAATCCTTATCATGTATGAAGCATCCTTTGCATGCGTTTTTATCGTACAATCTCCTCCGATCTTAAAAATCGCACGTTTCATGCCAATACCGTAAGTACCAATCATCAGACGATCCGTGACAGTACTTCGTTTCACAGCGCCCATTAAGAAAGCGTACTCGTGGAGTTCCCAAGGGATTCCACCACAATTATCTATAATCTTAAACTCATCTTTCGTGAATGAAATCTTCGCCCAATAGCCTGCATATGGTCGTTTCCTCTCAAGTTTACGCTTAGTTGCACTTCTTTGAACGCCATCTACACAGTTATCAAGAAGATCAAGTATTGCATCATGAAGGGAAATATCTCTGGTCAACATATGCACAAAGAATGTTTTAACCGGAGTAGCGGGGACTTTCCCTAGCCATTTACTCGTCATAATATCCCTCCCTACAGATAATACGTTTCCTTATAACTCTCAGAATCGATTCAGCTAGGATCGGACTAACGCTGTTTCCTATTTGACGGAAACTATGCCACTTAGTTTTATCAAAGACAAACCAATCTGGAAAACCTTGTAACCTTGCAGCCTCACGAGGGGTAATAACACGGGGTTCAGTTGGGTGAATAGGACGAAGAGCTTGATAACTACCGTGTTCCGGATTTGTCCCAGATCTCAAGGTAGGGCAAAAGCCTTTTTGGTGAAGTCTGACAGCTCGTGAAGGTTTGTCTACTGCGCCTTCTGCTAATCCCTTATATCTATTCATTACAGCAGCTGTATGTCTAGTCCCCGTGCAACCTGATACTTTATTACTTCTCTCGAGTTGATAGATTGTATTATGATCGCCAACATCATTTGGTATATTATTGAAAACATTTTTCCAAAATGCACCCTCCGGACGATATGTAAGTTTTCGCCAACCCCCTTTATTAACTCTCCAATCTGGGTTTATCTTCCTAGCAAGTCCGCGCAATGCCATCTCAACGTTGACCTTTTCAACGTTTGTGGGCGGATCGAAATCAATACTTCTAATCGAATCCACATACTCGGGAAGATAGCCAATAAAAAAGACTCTCTCTCTACTTGTAGCAACCCCATAATCCGATGCTTTCAAAATAAACGGTTCAAGATTACAATATTCCCTCAGCCACGAAGCAGCTTTCTCACGAACACCATCAAACTGCGAATCAAGAATCCCTGGAACGTTTTCTGCCAAATAGAACCATGGGCGAACTTGTGCAACTATCCTAAAAAAATGGTCAAAAAGATTATTACGTATATCGTTTGGGATTCGTCTTCCAATCCTACTAAAGCCTTGGCAGGGAGGGCCCCCAACAATACCATGAACAGTACTTATTTGATTGCACAATTCAAGGGCATTTAGGTTTGCCACATCTGCTTCGATGTAATTGCATGAGGGAAAGTTTAAGCAAAACGCCTTCTTAACTCTTGATTCATTATCCACCGCTGTAAGTACTTCAAATCCAGCTCGAGCTGCACCCAATGTTAATCCGCCTACCCCACAAAACAAATCGATAATAGATGGGCGTTTTGGAGAATTCAAGCTCTAATCTCCTCTTTTATAATTGAATTTGTACAGAACAGTTTCACTTCCTTCACGAACCTTCATATTCTTCGAAGCTTGATTCCGTTAAAACTGCTTGGCCACCCCCATTCCTTAGCCATGTTATAACCTTTGATAGATTCTCACTTCTAGAAAACGGTGGTGATTGCCTCCTAATTGCACATTCCCATACAACTAGAACACGCCATCCCATATCTAACAAGGTATGTCTTACCTCTATGTCACGAGCTCTGTTCCGCTGTATCTTATCGAGCCAGTAGGGTTTATTAGTCTTTGCGTGAGGATTGCGATGACAAGTATGCCCATGCCAGAAACATCCGTGTACGAAAATTACAGCATTCCAACGTGGAAGAACAATGTCAGGTTTTCCGGGTAAATCTTTTTCATGTAAACGATAGCGAAATCCTTCTCTATAGAGAGCTTTGCGAACTTCAAGCTCCAATTTCGTATTTGCTCCTTTGTTCGCAATCATAATTTTACTACGTATCCTAGCACTTACACTATCAACAGTAGACATTTATTGGTTTGCATTCCCTTTCTGGAAAAACCGTTATCATTTGATTTCGTCTTTTATTCTTCGAAGATTATCCATAACTGTCTCAATTTTTATGGCGTCTCTTTACGAACTTTATCGGGCGTTCCTTGTGCGTCGCGTATATGCATTCTCGAATATTCAAGCAATTCCAAGCATACTTGAATATCACCTAAGCTAATCTCTGTTTTCATCATATCCTCCTTAATGACAAATCCTACGAAAATATAGTATACGAAATAACAAAATGTATATACACTTGTAAATTTGGCATTACATATGCTAAGCATTCTGCTCGATTTTCATCTTGTCCTTGATGTACTTCTCTGGTTCTTTCACAACAGCATCGTACTCGGTTCGGTGAATCCGTGAAGATTCAAAATCGATCTTTACGTCCTGGATGAACTTGGCGAAGTCCTTGTTCTGCTCGCAGAGTTTGTTGACTGTCTCCCAATCAAGCCCTTCGCGTACTCGTGCAGGGAAAAGAACGTTCGATGAGTTGAAATCCGAGAGGTGAAGGTGGATGATACCGATACCAAAGGATTGTGAAAGGCGTTGAAGCTCTGCAAGAAGATCATCATCTTGTGTGATATCTGCAGCAACAAGGTAACCTTCATGTGACCATGACGAATTAGAGACGGCCTGGAAGAAGGCTTCTCTGTAGTTAGATTTGGTCAGGCTCTTCTTTAATTCAAAGGAGAAGAGTCGAATCGAGTTGTTATCGAGTAACTGATTGAATTTGATGACATCCTGTTTCCAGT
The DNA here is from genome assembly GCA_965372215.1 of uncultured bacterium. Lineage (GTDB taxonomy): Bacteria > Fermentibacterota > Fermentibacteria > Fermentibacterales > JCC-6 > Aegiribacteria. Next base: position 6,983 of record CBDVBK010000032.1, read on the forward strand.
CTTCAAGTGGTAAATAGACACCAACAATATCCGGGTGGAGCCACTCGTTATATCCCTTCCGTCGAGAACTCTCATGAAAGATGGTTTTCGTGTAAATACTACGTCCACGCGAAAAGGTCGGATTCGCATATACAAAATAAGTCAGAAGAGGGTGCAGATCACGTTCATGGTACGTGGTTTTTAGCACAGGTTTCTTAGCTTCCGAAGCTTCGACCTTTTTTAGTAATGCCTCAGACAGCTCCGACTGTCTGTTCTTGAGGAAGAAACGAGTCGGACGCTTGCTGACCTTGATGAAGCGTGAGTCTGGATTGTCACGAACATCGACATAGAGTTGCGCGCCCAAAGATTGCCATGGAGTTTTACCTTTAGTCTTCAGTTTGCTGGTCAGACCCTTTGCCTGACCTTCGTCCCAACATTGCTGGTACGTCAGCGGAACGGATGCTGCCATTAATACGTCCGCCGCAAGATCAAGAAATGAGTATGCCATCTTACCCTCCGTTTCTTATCCTCATAATTGAATAATGATTAAGTATACTCATTGAACTGGCCAAGGTATGGAAAGGATATCTGCTCCTCCACCTACAAACCGATTACCAATATCATGAAAAGCATCAAAATATGAGCAGTAGAGTAAGACTTTTAGTTTAACGTGCTTTTCCCATTCTTCTAGAGTTGTAGGTATTTCAAATGAGGGATGATTTAAGCAAAGATATCTAAAAGAAGCCTTAAGTGCTTCTTGCATCGCATTGAATGCTGGGTAATCAAATCCTTGATGAAACCAGAATGGTTGTAGATTCTTCTCACGCACACGCAAGTATCTCCTTAATTCTGAAAAATGGATATCCTCTAGCTCAGATTGAAACGCTTCCTTGCAATAGAACTTATTGCTAAATCCGGTGTACCCAAATTTTCCGATTCCTTCAACATTAGCTATATGCCACACTTCTGGGAGCCAAATGCCTGAAGAGCTTGAGAAACCCGCAAGATGTATGATCAAACCTTCAGGTTTCTCATCCTTAATGCGGGAATTCCAGGAGTTCTGAACCTTAGAATGAAGGAAAGAGGCAACATCTTCAACACTAAATTCTTGTGGGAGTTCATTCTCTATTTTTTTCAACCATTCAACAAGAGGTAGACCATCAAGATTAGCCTCTCCAACAGCACCAAATAAAACACTTGATGTTGGCCAATGTAGGATCTTAGTCCTTTGTTCTGGTTGAGATGTCATACCGGTAGAATGATCTGTATAAGTTACATTTTTATCAGAACCGAATATTATACCAGCAGATACTAACTCAGTAACTAGTATTGACATTTGATATATCCTTTATTCTTCTATTAGCGAATTTCTAGGTTTTCATATCACGAATCCAGGACAATTTCGCTCGTTTTTCGATGTGAAATGGCACTTGTTATCTATAATAGATGATAACCATAATTCCTCCTGCTTTTTGCAAATTGCTACTAAAGCATTGGGATCTTGCTTCTTGAGTTCGCACCACTTAATAATCTTCTTCACTGCACCGCCGATCACAGGTATGACTAGAATCTCTTCACTACGGTATTTGCACATCATTATACCTTCCTTATATCGATGGCTTCAGGTGTTTCTAAACGTTTTCCTCGGAACTTTCAAACGGTGGAGTCGATTAACTGGTTCACGCAGTTGTTTCAACACCGCATACCGCTCAAGTATTATCATGACATGATTCCAAGGGTTCGTCTTGGCAAACAAATTTGATTTGCCATCCACGCTGTCTAACCGCTTTAATAACATCAATGTCCAATGATCCTTGCTCATTTTCAAAGGTACTCCGCTTCATCGCTAAGCATAACAAGTGCGTCGGACGAGTCATGGCCACATAATGCACTTTTAGGCGATCCCGCTGCCGGACTCTGTCTGATGCTTTCCAACCCTTTCTACCCTTCATTATCCACGGTTTTAACTTGTCCAGATTGTAAGCATGCCAAAACGTCTCCAGCACCAGTGTAGCCGTATGGGTTTCACCCTTGATAGAATGGATTGAACCTACGCGGATATGAACCTTTGGGTCCTCTTGAGGGTATTGGAAGATATTGTCCTGTCTATATGAATTAGTGTCAGGCACCGCCTTGCCATCCGACTCATCCCCCCACGCCAAGTATTCGTCCACTTCTGAGCCTACTAATGATTCCTCGGTAATGCTCTCAGCGATTGATCGAACGGCATTACACCATCGTTGCTTCCAAGTCTTTTTCATGGGAACATTATTATTCATGGCGTAAGTGGCGATCAAATCCTCGTAGAGATCTCGAATGGGAGTATGTTCACTTAGAAGTCTCATGACAAGCCGGTGATTGTATCTGCGGCGAGGAAGAAAGGTAAATTTGTTCTCTACCATTCCGACTAAGCGGAGAACACCCTCCGCGATCTTTTCGACCGCAGGATAAGCCTCACCAATTTCCTCGGCTTTTCTCTGCCCGATGAGGATATATTGAACAAACAGGCGTGGTCTTGGATTTCGATGTCCTAACTCTGGCTTATACTCGGGCCAATAGTGACCAACACTGTGTGGGAACCTGGGATTACCATCGTTCTTAGGGGGCTTATGTACTTGACCTACAGCTGTGAAGGTTCCATCGAGCAACTCCTGTTCAGAAAACATCTCAGTAAGCATCTTGCCATACAAATTTAGAATTTGGCCGGCACAATTGTCGTCGAATACGAAAATGGTGTGTTGTTTGTCTATGGCATCTGATATATGAGGCGTCTTAGGGCCTTGACCCACCAACCCATAAGGAATAATCCCCAGCGGATCAGCAAGATCCGCGATATCCTGTCCAAAGCGATGGCTGTTGGGAAGATCATCCTTGATTGCGTCATCCGGAAACTTGTCTGTTTCCGCTTCCTCGGTGCCTAGGAAATCGAAAATCGCCTGGTTCCCATCTCCAAGTCGCTGGCGAATTACACTACTGCCGCCTTTCATGAAGATGCGGTGTAGGATGGCAGATTGGACTTCGCTATTGTCTTGTGCTTCATCAATGAATAAGAGAGAGAACCGATCGCGGATTATATTTATGAGATCCGGCACTTTGTTCATTAGATCATTCGCCCAGATGAACATATCGTCATAGCAATGATAGCCTTCTGTGGCTACTTCTTGACACCCGTTCTTATAGCTCTTGTAGATTTCGGTATTTTCTCTAAATGGAAACTGACCATTCTTCTTTTTAATGTTAAAGTAAGGATCACTAATGCAAAAGGAGGATCTGTCAACATGCTTCTTCTGGAGAGCATACCGCATATTATATTGAAGTTTGTACCATCGTCGCTTTTCGCATATGTCAGTATCAATCATCTTAATTGGAAATCCTTGTGACCTGAGCCATGGAATAGCAAGAAACTCATTAATGAACCCATGAATAGTACCAATGAAATGTGGATAGGAGAGCAGGCGTCGTCCGGCAGTTGTATTTCCGAGACGATTCTCAATTTCGTATCGCGCAGCATTGGTGTGGGAAAGTACGCAGATACCGCGAGTTCGATATTGCCACTTCTCAGCTAAGATTGCCAACTTAGCTATGAGTAGAGTGGTCTTGCCACTTCCAGGACAGGCCGCGACGTCAATCGTCTTTATGGACTTGAGAACCACTTGTCGCGGGTCTGTGCCGTTCTCACCATAGAAAGCGTTTTCCGACAGGCCAAGGAGGCGAGAGGTCCAAAAAATATCCTCATCCGTCACTTCTGGAGGACTGAAAGTAGAGATGACATTCATTGAGCGCCCTTCTTCGCTTTGTTCGCAGCATCCTCCTCGTTGGCTCTGGTCACATAGTCAATGGCGTCGGTCAGATACTTAGGAAGCTTTGCTCTCAGTTCATCTCCTGTCAATTCATTATTCTTAATTCTAGCTTGTAGGCGTTCAGCAAGGTACTGAGCGGTGATAGCTTTGGAGACTCCGTTTCCTGCGAATTTAGCATACACGTTTGAAGCAAGTACTTCTTCAACGGTACAACCATCCCTAGGCATCACCGCTTTCATTAATGCTTTAAATATCTCGACTGACGCACGATCTACATCGACAATCGCCTTCGTATTAGCATTGATAGCATCATCCTCATCTGCACAACAGGCTGCTGAGAAGACATCCGCGGCTAAACCACCTGTGAAGTCGCCTTTCTTATTCTTCGGACCAAGTGCTATGTCATATTCTAGTGTCCATTCATCTGAAACAAATGTCTTAACGCCTTGACCTGATGCTTTGGCTTTCTTCTCTTCACGATGTTTGATAAGAGCAGCAGTATCACCGATATCCCGCTTAGCCCTCCAGCGACGCTTACTATTTTTCTCTGGCCAAGCGTCACTTTCGTTGAGCTTCCCAATAATCACAGGAGCACAATCCGGCATGACATCCATATCGGTCAAACAGGCAACCGGGATTTCGAGTTTGCCATCCTCCAGCAAATCCTTTCGCTGAAAAATCCGTGCGTAGCGACGGAGGCCTATACCACCAACGTTGACGATGGACACGCCATGCTCGGTAAAGTCACGATCGATAAGGTTTGCCAGTGTAGGCAGAAGGATGTTCTCCGCGTCCCCCTCAACGATCATCACCCCATGCGCGAAGAACAGGTTTGCCTTCGTAGCATCAAGAAAGCGTTGCAGGAATCGGTAGTCGGAGGATTCCAATTCCGTTTCTCCATCAGCCATCGAAAACGCGCGTCCATTATTAAGCATTACTAGATTATTAAGTTCAATCGCTGATGCAAGGTTAGGGCTATGCGTTGTCACAATAATTTGAATACCATTTTCTTTAGCCTGCTCCTGCAAGAACTTCATGACACGCAACTGACGCTGGGCATGGAGATGGGCTTCTGGTTCCTCAATTAGTAAAAGCTTATTTCCCACTTCTTCCTGGGAAAGAAGAAGAAGTTCGCAGGCCATAAATAGAAGATTGTTTGATCCCAAGCCGAGTTTACCTGAACCGCCCAAGCTTAAGTCAAGCTTCTCAAGCATTTGTCTAAGCCGCAGTTCGTCCGAAGCTGCTGTGCCACCGACTTTGATTCCGCTCTCAAGAGCCTCGCCGCTGAGAGCAAGTCCTTTAAGATGTTTGTTAATCTTTTTCCTAGTTCCTAGAATCTCATGTTGGTTTTCAAGCAAAGCATTAGCGAGATCGCCGATACCAAGGATGTTGAGTTGCTTCAGGATCTTCGGATCAATCGTATCTAAATCCCAATTGGGATCGTATACTCTGCCCCCCTCTTTGATTGAACTCTTGTGAAGGAGTACCTGTGATAGACGCGAACCGCGACCAGCAGATAATGAGTATTCTGCATCGCGGAGAGGCCGCAAGTACGTGGCCCGCAACAAATCGCGTACTTCCGGAGCAATACTCGGGCCGCTGGCATCTTTACCAGAGTGGATCTCGACTCGACGATAAGTCCGTCCTCTGAATACCTCTCCTGTATCTTTGGCTGACCAGTTAATGTAGAGAACCGGCTCACCCTCCCCAGTATCGCTGTAGGTCAAGTACTCGATGAATGCCCTTTTGTCACTATCGCTCAATCCCTCAAAAGCGCAGACTATCTTGATTTCACACGCTACGCCTTCTCCATGAAAGTCAGTATCTTCGAGCCGATACCATTCCTGATCAGTTGTCCCAAGCACAAATCGTAATGCGTCAATGACTGCAGTCTTGCCTGAATCATTCTCACCCACCAAAGCGGTCAGCCCTTGCGATAGGGACAACTCAAGACGCTTTGATCCTTCGCCAAAGCAGCGAAAATTTTCAATTGTGATCGTGGATAGGTACATCTCACCTCCCAGTAATAAAGTGGGAATGTTGAGTAGAGTTGAATATCATAAAATCTCTCTAATTATTCTTTACTAATCTCAATAATGGGGAAATGCATAGCCCTTATTATCCGGTGAGGTACATGTTGCTCGAAAAGTAAGTGCAACTCTTTATGAAATCCTGCAATTCCCGCCTTATATTTATTTATTAATTCAACCATATCCCCGAAAGTTATCCCAAATGCACTATTCCTCGAATGTATAATCTCGTTATCTCTATAGTTCTGTAATGTCTGAAAGTGATTCCATATTTCACCTGTTTTATCGAAATTCCTACATGTCAGTTTCGGAAGCCATTCGTCGATTTTTTGTACAAAACTGGCTTTCTGCTCTCGAGTATCGATTAGTGTATCTTCAGGATAATTATCACTCCATCTTTGAGCTTTCTCGTTAATGAATGATTCAATTGATGCTATCCCAAACACAAATGCAGTTTGAATATCTAAAATGCTGGCATTATCAATACCATAATTTAATTTACCGAAGGAATAGCTAAATTGAAAAAGATAATTACTCATATGCAAAATACCAGGACCTTCAACTGATATTTCTCGTTTTGACAATAGTATCTTACCATTATACTTTCCAATATCGCAAGTGAATGAGCTACCAAGAGTATCTTCAATCAAGGGTACTACATTGCTGTAATCTCTACAGTGTTCAACGATTGCATCAAAGTAATACCCAGAATTATCTTGCCTGTTGAAAAAATCAACAACTTCATCTTCTGTGTTCAAATACGGTTCTGTAAACTGTCCCAGAAAAGCAAGATCAAAGATTAATTTTTGAACTTGATTTGAGGATAGCTTTCTTTTTTTTAAAAGATACATGATTTTAACATCAGATTCGTTCAGTCCAATCGCAAAAGAATATCTTGAATGTTAATTACTTTTTAAAATATATGTTCTCGGAATTAACCTCCTTAAATCTACTCCAGCAAATCCTATAATCCTCTTCCCTATCACATCGATCAAAGGGGACGTGGTAGGTGATGGTGCGTTCCCTTGGACCGCCGGGGAGGGTGTCGTCAGTGATTGTGCGGGTAATGGTGCCCTCCTTCATGTCTTTTATTTCGTTCCATTCTGTTCTGGTGAAGCCAACGCCTGGAAGACCTTTGCTTGAAGTGAAGATAATACGGCCATTCTTGTCGTACCAGGTGTCAGATTCGTACTGGCGCATTACCGGGAACTGGACTCGGTAGATGGTTATCAGTTCCTCAAGGGTTAGACCGAGGGCTTTTGCTACAAGCACGTCAATCTCAACAAGGGCTTGGCGTCGGGCGTAGTCGGTTCGCAAGGCACAGTTTCGGTTCCATTCGGGAGTAAGGTTTCGGAAGAATGAATTTGGAAGGCGAGGATCATCCTTTGCCCAAGAATCCTCACGAAAAGAGTTATTCCAACAGGAATGCCAGATCTGCGAATATAGGCTTGATAGTGATATGAGAGTGATGAAACGAATTGCTATCGATCTGCTTTCAATCACTGGAAACCGTCTAAGTGTTGTTTCATAAACGTCACTTCTTCCTGTGGTTTTTATGAAAAAATCATAAACGATAGAGCTGCATAGAGCTGCAAAGCAGACCAAGTTCAATTCTTCTTTAAAACAAAGAGATAGCACTGGATGAATATGACCTGAAAGAGTAGGGATTACAGCAGGAATCAGGGTTCTTTCACCTGATTGGCTCAACATTCTACGGAAAACAAGTCGATAAAATTCCGTTACTGGTTTCTTATCTCCCCAAGGAACTCTGGCAGTGCGACTGAGGTATTCGGAGGGAGAGCAATCGGGGACGTAGTTGGTTCGGGGAAGGTAGTCGTCGGGAAGCTCGGTTAGATCAAGAACATCGTAATGTGAATTCAGTGTACATTCAGTTCTTGGAGTCTTGTAGAATGGATTACCCACAAAGAAGTGCGGACCTGAGAGTATCCACTCTGATGCATCCTTGGGAAACTTCGTTTCCCGTCTGATTGTTCCATCCTGTTGAGCATTTGTCTCATTCCAGTGTTGAGTTGAATAAAACTCACCCTCCAAATCACCAAGCCTTACTGGCTGATCAGCGAATTTCCTGAGAACTGAGATAAGCTGCCTGGCATGAAGCGCTGGCAACCTTGCTTCAAAAGATTGAGTACCTTCTGCATCATAGAGCCTGGCGAACAGAGCTAGTTCCTCTTCTGTGACATGTACTATCCTATCCCGATGTCCATTCACATTCCAGTTGTTCTCATCATCTTTAATACCGGGAACAGTGCCATGACCATCATGCGCAAAGCAGATATCGATAGTTCTTGGAGCAAACAGGTTAGCTAGGCTATCAAAATCGGTAACATTGCTAGTTGAGCAGTAGATATTGATACTGTATGTAACATGGTGGTCAACCTCAGCAAAGAGATTGAACTCATTAACAAACTGAAAATGATACTTCAACCTCTGATAAATCTCCCTTCTGAAAGCCCCACCCCTCGGGTCATCATACACACCCTCGGGGTGCAGGAAAGCAGATACTCCCTCCTCCTTACCCAGCATCCAGGCTCTCGGCAAGAAACATTTGTAGAGATTTGCTTTCATCCCTTCCAACATAGGGTAATTCTGATGGGCGTTCAGAAAGTTTTGTGCACCGGCAGCTTCTTCATAAGCACTCAGATATGCTGATCTAAGATCCAGTTTTTCAATAGTCTTTTCCCTGATCTCAGCCAGCTTCGACGCTGAGTATTTATGCAGCACAAAGTCCGGCTGGTTGTCACCCATTAGGCCGCCTTCGTTCCACTCCACCTTGATCCAGGGAGGATTCCCCAGAACCAGATCAAACCCTCCCCTGCTCTGGAACACATCAGCATACTCCAGTTCCCAGTGGTGGAATCTGTATTTCTGTGCCAGTTCCTGAACGAGGCTTAATCTTTCATTCTGTTCGATGAGCCCATCAAGATCGATGTAGCCGAAGTCATCCTCAAACTTGAGTGCCTGCTGCTGAGGCTGTTCATCGTGGAAGAGGTCTTTGCTTTCACCCGGGGCTAAACCTCCTTCGAAGGTTTTTCCCTGAAGAATGAGTGATACTTCTCTGAGCCAGTCTTCCCTTGTTGGAAGGAGATCTGCTTTTTCAATTGGCCAGAACCAGAGTGCGCACCAGTAGTCCATTACCAGTCTTAATCTTCTGTAGGGACTGGCATTTTTACCTTCCGTGTAAAGCCTGTCGCCTCTTACTTTATCCTTCTCTTCGGTTGTGAGCCGCTGTCTCTGATTCTCAATCACTCTCTGTCCAAAGATCGGATAGTCATCCTCAGTAAGCTGCCTTATGTCTGCAAGCATTTCCGTGTGTCGCTTCCAGAGGGTGTCTATTGAACCGGAAAGTTTCTTTAGTTGATTAATGTCCTGTTGTGAGAATGGCTTTATCTGGTTCTTCTTCCAGTCCTTCATGCGCTTGAGTTCAGGGACGGCCATTTCCTTGATGACTTTGTCCGTGTAGTCTGCCATTCCCTTGTCCGGCAGCAGAAAATGATATACGGCATCCGGATTTCTCTGCTTGCCTGGCTCAATCCTTTTAGGTACTTCGTCCAACCACGAGGCTGTTTTTTTGCTGAGTGATCCGAGGAATCCTGCTGGATAAGTGTTTCTGCAGGCTCCTATTAGTGAATTGCCTGTTCTGAGCTGAAGGCCGAACCAGGGGACTCTTGCGCCTTTGTAAATGGTGTTGAGCCAGAGGGAGACTTCCGCGAGTTCTACCGCAACAGGGTTGAGGTCCACTCCGTATACGTTCCTGTCTGCAATGAACATTCTTACCTGGTGGAGTTTTGTGGTGTATTCATCGTGGGAGATAGTTTGTTCTGTTTCATGCTGTTTTCTTCGGAGATATTCTTCAGATAACTGGTCTATTGCTTCGTTGAGGAAAGCCGCGCTTCCCATGGCTGGCTCGCAGATGGTGATCTTAAGGATGTCGTTCGCTGTTCTATTTTTGAGAAGTTCTTTGAGGGCATATTTCACGAGGGTTTTCGTTAGTACTTCCGGGGTGTAGTAGGAGGCGGATTTCTCCCTGTCCCTTCCGGCAAGCCTGTATATGAAACTACCCCTCGGATATTTTCTGAGGTTGCCTTCTTCGTCGTAGATCTTCTCTTTCTCGGTGTAGAGTTGGAGGTCTTCTTCTTTTACGAAGTAGGCTGTGTTGAGAACGTTGTAATCGTCCTTTTCCCGTTTGACTTCGAAGAGGTCGGTTTCCGCGAAGAATCCGCGGTATGACAGAAGCGCTTCGTAGACTGCTCCGAGCTGGTTGATGCCGAGCTGGGCGTATGAGACTCTTCCGCGTCTTGTGGTTTTTCTGCCTTTTCTGTTTTCCTTTCCGCTTGTGAGGGACATCAGCTCTATTACTTTCTGAAGAACATGATTGCGGAGTTTTACTGATGAGAGTACTGGTGTTCTCTGCGGATCGAAGAGGTGGCTTCTGAGAGGGTCCATTTCAAAGACATGATGGTGGGGTTTGTTCTCCCAGTCCAGCACATGCTGTTTGTCGAGTTTCGTGCCGTTGTATATCAGGTTGAAAAGAAGCTGGATCGAGTTGTGAATGTAATAACCGTTTCTTGATTCATCGGTGTTGAGAGTAATAAGTTCAAGATCTCTCAGTGATTCCAGGCTGTACCCCTTGCTGTAGGCGGTTGATTTCATGGGGGCGTAGTCAAGCTCGGGTCTTGCCTCTATGTAGAACAGGAAGAGCATGCGGTACATGTAGCGGAGGCACTCTATCGAAAGTTCCTCCGCGTACTTCTGTCCCTGCTCGTACATCTTTTCATGGCGTTTCTCCTGAATGTACCAGATGGCTTCGTTGCCTATAAGTTCTATTGCTTCCCTGAGTGCGTACTTAAGATCTTCCGATACTCCGTATGCGTGCTTGTGAGCGTTCTCATCCAGAGTGTCCAGAAGGCAGAGGCCATCTTCAGGCACAATGCTCGTTCTGTGCAGGAGGGCTGCCATTGCTCTTATGGTCGATCTCTCCTTCCTGCCGAGGATGTCCGGAAGGTTGAACCTTATTAGTCGCTTATCGTTCCACCTGCCCCTGTCCATCAGGAGGATTTGTGTTGCGCTGATGAGGATTATCCATCTGGGGGGTTCGGTCTTTGTGAAGATCTTCTTTGTTATCAATTCTTCCCAGGTCAGATCGGTGTTCTGCGGTTCGGTGTCTTGGGTGAACTGTTCCTTCTGCGGTTTCAGGTTGAGGGGGTCTGTGTCCTCTTTCAGCTCCAGCGCTTCAAGTATCCAGAGTTCCGGTGTATCGTCCGGTTTATTTATCTGACTGAGGATTGGCAGTGTTGTGCCGTCATCAAGGAGAATTGTTTCGGATTCTTGTTCGTATCCGAGAGCATTGAGCAGCTGCTGTGTTATCTCCCGCTGAAGGGTAAGTTCTTGTTTTGGATTTCTTTCCTTCCTGAAATGATTGAGGAAGGTGAAGTAGGGTCTTGTAAGGCTGTTTATTCGTGCTGGGGGAGCGGGTGTTTCTCTTTCTTTGTCTGACCATTCTCTGTAAAGATCCTTCAGATCGTTCTCGAGGATTACCGAGAGATAGTGATGAGTGTAGAACTCGTTCTCGTTGGTGATGCCGGTTAGGTCGATCATTCCCCGGGTTTCCCTTCAATCTCGGTCAGAAAGGCACGCCCTTTTACTGTAAGGCGGTATTTCTGCAGGCGACTGTTAGGCTTAAGTGGAATTGTGTATTCGATCAGTCCGGATTCCATCGCCGGATGCAGATAGTTCTTTCGGAATGTTGGCCTGTGCTTTATTTGCAGCAATTCACGAAGTTCTCCGGATGACTGTTCTCCAAGCTTCAGAATCATAAGTAGACGCTCAACTGGATCGCTCAACTGGGTCGCTGACTGGGTCGCCGACTGGGTCGATGCCTTCAGTTGCTGCAAATCTTTTAACTTCGGTTGCTCCCTCAATTGCTCCCTCAATAGCACCCTCAGTTGCTCCATTAATATCAGTACCATATTCTCCATCAATAGTCATTAAGGGTATCACTGATGGTTCTCATGAGTCACTTTTGCGAACTACCAAAAGAATTAGAGATATCTCCATCAGGTACCGTTATCATGTACTTACTGTCATACATTCCTCCGCTGTAGATCTGGCGTTTACCTTTTCCGAGATCTATGCGGGACAGGTCAAGTCTGTTGAACCAGTCATGTCCTGCTTCCTCCGAACACCATAGAAACAGCCTTTTAACTTTCACCGATCGGCAATTCTCCAGAAGTTCCTGTACCACTGCAGGTCTTGCTGTAGTAAACCCTTCCATAAGCAGGCATACCTGTTCCAGGTCGCTGTTGCTTCTGACAAGACGCATCTGCTCCATCATAGCGCGCTCTCTGCCGGACATGGTTATTTTGAAGCCGCCGCATTCCAGTTCAGTTGCGGACTTCCCGGGAACATGTTTGAACAAAGACAGGCACCTGTGTTCTATATCAACAATCCATTGATGGTTGCGGAACCATGCCGGCAGACGTTCCTGCAGATCGCTTATAAGGATAACTCTCCTCTGCTGTCCGAACGGGACGAAGTGAGACAGTCCCTGCAGCTCCAGGGCTGTCTGCCCTCCAACATGCACAGTCTTATCCAGTTGAGTCTGCAACGCATATAATCCCCCCTGCCATTCAACATGATCACCGGGACGTGTGTATGCTCCTGTTCCGAACCGCTGCAGCCATCCGGAACCAACATGCCAGTTTGCCAGTTTGCTGGACACTCCAAGCAGGGTAAACCAGGGCTGGGTTGCAATTGTGTTCTTTGGCCACTCCTGCAATACCTGGTTTATCTTTGATACGTTTCTTCTAGTCATGCTGTGTATTCACCGATATTTTCAAATTCTGAACAACTCTCAGTTTAGTTTTATGTTAATATATCAAGTAATACTAGATATATATTAAGAAATATAAACTACTGATGCTTTTTTCAAAACCCCCGTAAGCACAGCTATGACTGTCATAAATGCGGATAGCAGTACTCCTGAAAGCTTCACAACCCTCTCACAGATCAAGAACATACATCCTTCTCAGCTCTTCAATGATTGATTCCTTGCTCTGACCTTTGACACCAAGATTCTTAAGATCAACGTCCTCACCCTCCATAGCTTCAAGGAAAGCTGACATGTCTTTGCTGATCGTCTCAGGTATATCAATCTTCTTCTCAGGATCAATCACGCGGTAAAGTCTGAAAATGTCATTCTTGTGCCTCTTTATTTTCTTACTATCGATTTCCTCTCCATCTTCCCTGCGCTTCTTCAAATCCAGCCAGGCATTTGCTTTTAGTGGAATCAGATGTTCCGCTCCAACTATGGGAATTCCGTCTATTTCCATCGCCCCCGAGTGAAGGAACTCGTAGTATGGTGTATTCATGAGTATTACTGACAGGCTGGACAAAGCGTCTTCTACCGGCATTGGTGCAAGTCGAACACCTTCAGGAATATCAAGAGTGTCCGGCACTCTGGAAAAGAGCTCCAGCATGTAGGGATATTCTTCATCCTCAGGCTTCAAAAACCTGTAAAACTGCTTCTCACCAGTTTCCTTTTCCATTATTTCATACTTGCCAGAGCGGATGAATTTCCAGAAGACCTGAACAAAGGAAGAATTAAAAACCTCAACACACAGAACGATGTCTAAATCCTTGGTAGCACGGAAAGTTAATCCTGCCTCATTCATTATCAAATCACAGGCAGTGCCTCCAATCAGTACAAACTGATCTGAATACTCTCTGAAATGCTCCCGGAACTTGTCTATCCCTCTTACCATCGCATCTCCCTCATGAGTTGATACAGGGAAGATTGTACACGCTCATCCTGGATTTCCATCAAAGATAGATAGAGAGACAGAGGGTCTACAATTCCTGACTTGGTGAGCTTATCAGGTGGATATTTCCATATCTCTACCATTAGAGCTCCAGGTTCGGCAAAATTTAAGATCTGGATGTCATGCATCTGCTTGATACTTTTCCATCTCCTCGATCCCAAAGCAATTACCGGATTCTCCGGTTCTGATTGCATTGTGAAATTTGCAAGAGCGCTTTCTCCGGCTATTTTTCCCTCTCTGATACCTTTACCCGGCAGAGTGTACACAAAGCTTTCAACAGGAGAACTCAAATAGGAAAGGATATTCTCCCATAGCTGCCTCCCGCCAGGAACGAGTTTCAGATGGCGCACTTTACCTTCTCTGGAATGCTGTCCAATACCTGCTGCTTCCAGTTGATCAAAGGACCGAGTCATGGTCATAGCTGAATACCCAAGATGGGTTGACATAACACCGGGTGTAAATACTCCATAATCCTCGTTCAACAAGCTATACAGCACTAATACCTGTGTAGAGGGTGTGAATACTTCTCTCTTTTTCTTCATGCGTTTATGGTGTTCTCTCAGATCGATACCCAACATCGGCAGATACATCTGATTGCCCGGTACAATGAATGGAATTCCGTGTTTGATAAGTCGTGTGCGGTTGTATGAAGTAACTGCATAACGAACATATACAATTTCAGCATTTGAATAAGATCGGACCTTAGCCAGGTGTTTGCTGATAGTCGAAACTGCTTGCTCTTTCTCAGCAGTATCCACTACCAATACGATTTGCCTGTCCAGAAAGTTCAAGCTGTAGAAACGGTACATACCACGGAGGTATTGAGGTAAATGCTTATGTTTTACCCATTCACAAACCGTAGCAGAAACATTCAGCGTATCCAATAAATACTGTACTAATGTATTCATAATATCATTCATACTAATTCACTAACCCCATTCTTGCATATTATCATACTGTATGTTACTATGCAGAACAAGTGTTATTATAATCAGAGAACAGAAATATCGAATATGGCTTTCATCCTGTATTCTCTGCCTGTGATACGAATTCACTGATTCACTCCAGTCAGCACAGCAATTACCTGGATCCATGCCTGCTTTTCGTTATAGTCTCATTGATCCAAGGAAGAAGAGTAATTTTACCCATCACTTCTTTTCTCTGAAACATCAATCGATTGTCGGCTTCCAAGGTCGGCAAAGTCAATCCGGGAAAAGAACCAATCCCTCCCGTATCCATATATCCTTGCAATTACTTTGTTTTCAATTGATTGCATTGTTCTCTCCCGGTAAATTCTGTAAGAAAGATGGAAGTATATTTCTTACAAATAAAACGATCCCGGATATCAAGATCATTCCTGCAATTCATATGCAGATATTAATGTATTCCGTTGAATTCCGCAATTCTATTTCATGCGCATTCAATATTCAAATCGCTGTATTCTGCCGGTTGATTAACCGGAAATATGTTGCTGATCAATACTGCTTGAGACCGGAAACCGGCAAGATATTACCGGTTTAACAGTGTTGTAACAGCTGCTGATCTGTTGAACGGTTCTTTGGTGCATTCACTCCGGTAGCCTTCCGAATTCCTCGGGACATTGGAGTTTATGGGTTATCGGCAGGAACCTGGTCATCAGCTTGCAGAACTGGGCATAATAATCATCCCAGCCGTATTCACCGCGCCCTCCCGGAGAAAGTTCATCCTGATGCTCCATTATTCTGGCGCATACAGCCTCGGCTACGATCTCTGCGAGTAATAACCTGAAATGCACAGTGTTCTGCCCCGGATAGTTATCTGCCTTAGGTCCCAGATATCGGTTAACCGATTTATGACGTGCGGCTATCTCCAGCATGTTCTGCTGCCAGCGATAACGCTGACTGCCAAGATCAACATCTTCAAGAATTATTTCCAGACCCGACCCGATAGGCTCGACACTCTCGATAAGAGCAGATGCCTTATGTTCGCCTGCCGATGCGGTAACAGTTTCTTTTGCCTCGGTTCCATCCGAATAAATCTTTATCGAGCATACAGCAATTCCCAGATCAGGTTTATGCCGCAACAGATGCTGCCCCTTTATGGAGAAGGCGTCTCCAGTTATTGAAACCTCAACTTCAGTATGATCCGGAAACATCTCAATCGGCGCGTACAGTTTAATCTTCTTTCTTTCAGCTTCGGTTTTCATTCGATAGTGTTTACGGCTAAATCCAAAATCTTCGATATCACGATACAGTTCTGCTCTGGATCTTAGAATCTCCACAAGAGCCTCATCGCTTATGCTGCCCGATGAAACGGTCATACCAGTAGCTGAGGATGGTTTAAGGGCTGACACATCCCAACTGGCAACCAGAACATCATCCTTGCCTTTCGGGGTAATCAGCTCTGGAACCGGATTACTGATACCTATATCATCCGATGAAGGATCGACATGTACTACAGTACCTTCTGATACATCAGGGAATGCTTTTTGATCGATTCTGAATCGGAATGTTTTTTCTTCACCGACAATCATCTTTGCAAAAGGGGGACTTATTGAATAACCTTTGTTTATAAATTTACTGTGAGCAGATCGGCTATGCTGGATTCGGGCAGGTTCATTCTCTTCTTCGAACTCCTTCATGAACTCTATCGCGGCTTTTTCCAGGGCATCCAGCCTTTTTCTTGTTTCCTCACTTTCTATATCTGTCCGCTGATTCTCCTCCCGGCGTCTCTCTTCGTCCACCAAAGGTCTGAAGCGCCTCAAAACTTCTTCGAACAGGGCGCTGACAAAAGGATGTTCCCTGTCGAGGCCGGTTCTTCTTGATGGATCAAGAACGGGAAATGGATTCATCTCCGACTGTTCTCTCTGATTGAGGAAATTATCGTCATATTCATTCCAGAGTTCGTCTATGTATTCGCATGTCAGCTGTCCATAAAACCAGAGCGCATGCGGATCACTCTCAAGGGATTTATCAAAATACGTAGCTTCGTGAATTGCATGACGGGATTTAATAAGTAATCCACCAAGACGCGTACGTTCAGGCTCCCTGTCAAATCGTTCATTTGATCTGTTTACGATGAGTTTTGCCATCGCACCGGGATAATCAGGTATGCAGAAGGATACCTTCAGACGATTATGTCCGTTGTAGTGCGGTGGTTTTACCCTGTCTCTTCGGTTCTTTCCGCAGTCAATAAGGATTATCTCCCGGTCCGGATCCTTAAGTATATCTCGTATGGCAACCAGTCTGGACAGTGTCTTCAATAGATTCTTATGCAATGAAATACTGTGACGGGGCTTAATGAAGAGAGAAACAAGAGTTCCTGTTCCTTTATTAATTCCTAATCTTTGACGAAGACTTCTGTTCACTTTCCGCGATTTGAATAATCTGAATTTGAAGTCACCGGTAATCTCACAGCAATGATACTTCCCGTCATCAGCGATTGACTGGAAGCGAACCAGCCCAAGCGCGGCAATATCTTTCGCCCCACGGGAATTTGTTCCCCGGACGGCATGACCGGATTCCATACCGCTGACTCTGCCCCCCATCACGGCCAGCTTATTCTCCATTACATCCGATGACATGCCGTCGGCAAAGTCTCTTACCCTGACTATGCTTGGCTCTTTCCTCCTGCGTTCTACTTCAACTTCTATTGATCCTGGAATATCCAGAAGCTGATACCTGTCATCCGCATTGGTGATCAACTCAACGAGAGCATCGCCGATATTTCTGATAGAGCGGGATGCCTGCTGGATAAGTGTTCTGCTGCTGGCTTTTACAAGATTCGTCTTTATTGGCTGTTCGTCTCGCATAATCCCAATCTGTTATCTTTCAAGAATGCTCTCCGCCAATCGATATACTCTGGAGCCCAGATCGTTGGGCCAGCGCAGGTTCGTATCGGTGTCCAGTTCTTTTGCCCCCTGAATAGCTTTTTTTAGTCCCGGCAGAAAATGTTCTACTTTCAAATCGCTCTTGTTGAACTCACCCAGAATACTCAATATCTCTGAATCAATCCGGTTTCGAGTTCCAGTTTTCTTATTCTCTCTGAATTCCTCCAGTACATTCGGAGAGTATTCATCCAGGGATTTCAGATGCAGCAGCAGCCAAATCTCAAAACAGGGGTTACTGACTGCAAGATGATAATTCTTCCGTAAACAATCGGAAGCAACCTGCTTAAGCTTTTTCTCACCCCAGCGGTCAACATCAATAACTATCCACCATTCATCGTTCTCTTCGAATTCGTACTCTCTTTCGAATTTGCTGATTTCTTCCAGCACATGCTCCGGAGAAGAAGCGGAGGGATCCTCTTTCTCCAATACAAGAATTTTGACTCTGGAATTGTTATAGTGTTTTGATGAAACCATCTCTTCGAAGTATTTTTTCTCTGTTTTTTCTCCCTCAGTGGCGATCACAATAAGCTTTGCATCTCTGTTCCCGCTCATTCTGTCTCTGGTTTTGAATCGCCGTTTTACACGCATCATTCATGTCCGGGTTCTTCAAAAGTGATATCTCCAAAGACCGGAATAGCTCCATAACGGCCCATCAAATAACCTCGCTCGATGTTCTTGTCTTTACGTGGAGCGTACTCTTCTAAAGAATAAACATGCGATGCTCCGGTATTGTCCTTTTCGACAAACCATATCTCATCCCTGCGGAGTAATTTCTGGTCAAGCAGATTGACTTCATGCGTCGTTGAGATGATCTGACTCTGCGATGAGACATTGTTCAAAAAGAGCTTAATCAGCTGGTAACTCAGTAATGGATGCAGACTCCTGTCAATTTCATCTATGACGTAAACTTTATCACTGCTGGGCATTCCTGCAAGAAAAGGCAGCAAATCCATGATTCGTCTGGTGCCATCGGACTCTTCATCCATGCTGAACAGAGCTTCTTCTTTTGAATCTGCCATCTGGTGACGAAACATCAGTTTTCGGGCTTGAAACTTACCATTCCGATATTCCAGCAGATACCTCGAATCATCCGGGGCTGCTATAACCGTAGAAAGTATATCCCTATCTTCTGTTTTTCTGTGGAAATCATCAAGTATTTCTCTTGGGAATGTATCTTCAGGATCAACTTCAACCAGTTTAAAACCACAGATTCCAGTTGCAAGATACTCTAGATGTTCAACGAAATCCGAACTCATTTCATCACTCGTTCCAACTCCGGCCAATCCGATCCATTTAGTATCTGGAAATATGAATTCCAGTTTTTCTCTGAACCAATGATCAATACTTTCAAATTCCACTACGTTCCGTTCCGCACTTTCTGTCAGAAACAGCTGGTTAGGTCTGGTACTCATTGCTACAAAATCCAGAAAGTCTTTTCTTTTCTTATTGGAAATATTCAATTTCCCGAATTCAACAACTGTTTTGTCTGAAGAATCGGTTGACCTTTCAAACAGCATCTTCTCTGTGGTCTTCCGGATTTCGTACAGCCATTCTTCATGAATCCGATGTGTATCCAATTCAAATCCATAGATAAAGCATCGATCAGACGAAATGAACTCAAACTCAAATTTTGAAGGAAGCTCCCTGGATTCTGAATCCAGTTTGAATCTTGAAACTGGAATTACCTCTTTAGCTTTTGTTCCATTGAGAATAATTCTCTGGGCGAACTGCATTGCTTTTACAAGGTTTGACTTTCCCGACGCATTTGCCCCATAAATAATAGCTGCACGAAGTAAAGAAGTAACGGAATCACATTCTGTATCCAGAATTTGAGTTTCCTCCCCCCGGCTTTTTCCAGGGACCATTGACAGCTCAATTTCATCCTTGAATGAAAGAAAATTACTCACATGAAATCGAATTAGCATTTTGACTCCTCCGTGACTTTTTCTCGTATAATTTAACTAATTGTATGTTAGTACAAAATATTGTTAATGTCAATGCGATATTTTCTCATTCATTGTATATCCAAAGAAATCAATTTCCGCATCATTTCATAAGTATCCCCTCAAATTCAAGATTAGTTTTAAATACAGATCAGATTGTCAGGATATGGAAAAAGCAAAGAAAAATGAAAATAGCATTGAATTAAATACTAATATTGGTTTCGCCCATCTATCTCCCCGAATTACTAGCTCACTCCAGTAAGTACAGCTATGACCTGTATCCAGGCCTGCTTCTCCGTTTTCATGGTCTCTTCGATCCACTGGTAATACTCACTGAAGATATTATTGATCTCTCTTATCTCGGTCTGTTTTCTTGATTCAATAACCTTATCTGACAGGCGGCTGTTCTCGAACTTCAGCTCGAGGTTGAATAGTCTTCTCTCTTTCAGTGAATCCAGTTCTTCCAGATACTCAAGCAGCCTGGTTGTTATTTCACTGTCAAAGGAGTTTCTAAGGCGCAGCATATGATCCCGGCCGCGGTTGACTGCTTCCGGTAGAAGCTCTTCTAATTCTTTTGTGTCAATACTCTCTGCCCTGTTGGGGAAAACACGCCTGCCGAGTTCGGTACGTTCAAGAAGTTCAGGGAGTGATCGTATTCCCTCGAAGTGACCGTTCCTGAAGCGTGTACCGAACCATTCATGAACGAGAGGATGCCCCTTCAGATTGGGAATGAGCCCTGAGAGAATGAAGATGGTTTCTCCCGGCTCGAGTTTTCCCTGGAGGGGAATTATGGGGGCTTCGTGTCTTCCGAATGCGGCCATCAACCTGTCATTGACCCAGTCCAGAACAGGACTGAGGGGCCAGAGGTAGCTTATACGGGGCCAGGCTTTCTCCTGTTTACGGCATTCAGCTATTTCCGTTTGAACTCTACCAGGGTCTTCTATCAGTACCAATTCATCATTGTCAGGCAATGCTTCTCTCGGGAAGAACCTGAAGCGTTGTTTCAGGTCAGGTGGAATCGTTAGATCTATTCTCTTCTCATCTGGAATCGCTCTGTACTGCATATGGTCGTACTGATTCAGATGATCCAGTGCTGTTTTCAGGAAACTGAAGTTATTTCTAAAGAGAGTTGGCAGAGAACCTGTTTTTTCATGAGCCCTCTCTCGCATTGGAGGAGGATCATGACCAAGGAGAATCTCAAGAGGATCAAATTCAATAAGTTTACTTTCCTGCTCCTCTTCGAAGTCCTCAGCAGTAATACCTTCTTCAATAGCTCTGGCGGTGATCTTCTCCTCTTCATCGATATCGTAGACATGCATGAAAGAGGCTGGATCTCCGATGTTCTTTACAGCCTGCTCATCCTTCTTGATAAGAAGTTCAAGGATGCGGGTATCACCGCTTATCTTCGCGTTGGAGCTTTCTGTTATCAGGTAGAATATCCGGGGTGTCTCCTTCTGACCGTAACGATCAATCCTTCCATTACGTTGATTGAAGACCATAAGCGACCAGGGAATGTCAAAGTGAATCATCCTGTGACATAGGTAGTGGAGGTTGATACCCTCTGATGCTACATCGGATGCTATGAGAAGCCTTACCCTGGCTTCTTCCCTCCCGAAATCCTCCACAATCCGCTGCTGATCGATATCGGACATGCTGCCGTGCAGTATGGCAACCTGTTGAGGTTTCAGATTCAGATCCTTTGTAAGGTTCTCTTCCAGGAACTTCAGTGTATCTATGCGTTCAGTGAAGATAACCAGTCTGTCTGTGGTATCTTTGCCGGTCCATTTGAAATTCTTCCCATCGCGAATAAGAGTAAGCAGGTTCTGATACTTGCTGAAGTTATCGGGGGTTATTCCTGATACTTTCAGGCGGAGAGCCTCAAGACTGTTGATGTCGTTCTTCCACCCAAGTTCCCCGGTCTTCTCAAGTTTCCTGATTCGATTGCCGATGGTTTCCAGACATGCAGCGGGGCTGGAGAAAAGTGCCTTTTGAAGAGTAGTCTTGAACAGGATGGCTCCTGTTTTTCTTGTATCCAGTCTTGTGAACTGTGTATTGACCAGTGCGCTGAATGCTTCCTCTTCGATTGGTGTGGCTGATGTGCGTTTACTGCTGATCTTCCTCTCTCTGAAGGCATCCTGTACCTGATTCCTGATGTCCTTCTTGAACCTTCTGATGAAGAGTCCCTTGATATCGTCCCTTGTGTAACTCTCAGGATCCGCTATGGCTGTCGGGTCAAGCATGTTCATCAGGCTGGCAAAGCTTTTCGCCCTGCCGTCATGCGGAGTGGCTGAAAGCATAATGAGAGTATCGGAACGTTTCGAAAGGAGAGATGCGAGCTTTGCGCGGAGGGATGAGGAACTGCCCCTCTCCGCTACATTCTGAGCCTCGTCTATTACTATGATGTCCCACCAGGCATTCTCAAGGTAATTCCTGTATTCCGAATCCTGCTTGAGAGTATCTATGGAGATGATTGCCCTGTCGTAATAGTAGAATGGATTGTGGTTGGTTGGAATTCTTGACCGGATTCTCTGTATACCGATTGAATCAAGTCTGACCAGTGGAATTGTGAAGCGGCTCCAGAACTCCTTCTGGAACTGGGTGAGCATGCTTTTAAGGGCAACGACGAGAATGCGTTTCCCTTTACCTCTTCGGATGAGTTCGGATACAAGTATTCCGGCCTCAAGTGTTTTACCGAGGCCAACAGCATCTGCGATAAGAATTCGCTGTCTTGGCTGGTCCAGGGCCTGTATTGCCGGATCGAACTGATAATCAACTGAATCCATTGCAGCCTTGTGCCCGGTGTATATGAGATCATCTGTGGGAGGTTTTCTTCTGAGAAGGCTTTCCATGTAAAGCAGGGAAGTTCTGTAAGAGGGGGACTCGTCGAGTACGAGCGATGTTTCTTCCGGTTTTAGAACCCTGATGGGTTGCTCAAGCTCCTCCAGGAATACAGCGTCCTTATCCCTGACAAGTTCGGAGATACCGATAACGGAGAGTGCCTGCCTGCCCGTTGAAGTCCGGTCTACTCTTCTTACAAGCCATTCAGCATCTCTGACGACCACTCGTGCGCCCGGGGCGATGGTCTGACTAGTTATATCCATATGTAGCTTCCATACACACTCCGCTTTATTCAGATTTGGTTATTTATACTGGTCATTGTTCGACAAGTTAAAGCACATAGCATCTTCATGGAAAATCCCTTTAGCAGCAGAACAAGCTATCACTGTTTCTGTGCCGTTCCGGTTATGCTCATTGATTCAATCACATTCGTCTGTGTGAAGGATTCCTTATCAGACAGAACAATATTGGAATCTTATCCTTAATCCAAATACGTAATTTCGTTTATTCAAAGCACGTGTAAGTCGTTTCAAATGTTTCAATCTCATACATCGATTTTCCGAATATTGAAGCCTATCTACTGCAGGCCGTTTTCAATGAAACCCTCCTGAATCCTTAGAGATAGCAAGTTTCGAAAAACCTGATATGGTCTCTTTATCACCATCCCTCATTAATGTTTGCTACCGGGTTTTACGGCTTTTTCGTTCGGCTCCTTTCCAGGGTTTACCGGGCAGCTTCGCTATCAACTCGTCTTTCACAGTATTTGCAGCTATAACCGGGTCGTATTCGACATCTACGGGGATCAGCAGCCGAATGTCCTCAAGGAAGCTTTTGCTCAAGAGTTTTGCTGACAAGTTAGCCTCGAACTCTGCGCGAGAAACAGTAAGGCCACCATGGGACATGTAGCGTTGTAAACAATCTATGATTCTATCGGTTTTTAAGTCCATAGTGTCCAGCGCAATCCAAAGATCGTAAAGGTCGCGTCCTTTACTGCGCTGGTAAAGAGCACGGAGCTTGGTGCTGAGAATCTCTTCGAGGTAGTAAATCGAGATCCCGGCGGATCCTGTGAACCATGGGTTTACGACCGTGAACGGGCGGGTTCGGGTGCCAAGTATGGAGAAGTGCTCCCTGGTGTTTATCTCGATTTTCAACCGTCTGGTAGATCCGGGGGCGAAAGATGTCTCATAGTTGTAGTAAAGAGTGAAACGCCCTTTACTCTGCTTCCATGTCGGACCGCCGAGCCATGAATCAAGAGCTTCTCGTATGGCACCGATAAGCTCACCAATCGGTCCTGAGTCTCTTTGGACGAGATCAATGTCCTCCGAGTAGCGGCCCGCTTCGCTGAAAAATAGCTTATGAAGAGCTGTTCCTCCACGAAAAAGGGCCTGCTCGGCTACAATCCGGTTGGTGAACATTTCAACCAGCGCACGAGAAATCACCAGGTCTTGTTCAACTTGCTCGTTAGCAGGCCATGGCGCAATTGTTCGCCATGCCGTGATGTTCGCACGGGGGATCAAATATCCACCTCTATCTCCACATTGGGTAGAACTCGCCACCGCTGATCGAGAATAGCATCGGCATGCTCCCCCGGAAGCAGTGGCACTGATCTCGGTTTACGGGGAATCAGCCACTTAAGCAGAGGCATAGCTATATCGCCGCAACCAATCGCATCCAACAGGTATCCGAGACGCTGAACATCCGGAAGCCGGACAAGTGGAGCAATAGTAACAAGCGCATTGTCGGTAAGGCGCTCAGCAAGTTCGTAAAGCACAGTAGCCGCATTGCTCAAATAGCCGGAACCAGCCGGATATCGCACCAGATCAAATGCAGTGGTTTCGGGAGTGGAAACGCGCATTGTTCCTGTCTCGGTCTGCAACTGTACCACCGGGAACTGTTCCACACGACGGCTCATCGAAAAGTGAATAGCAATCCTACCAACACGTATTTCGCGGGTTGGCCTGCTTGTAACCACCTGAAACACCATAGGCTGCTGGTGACCTGCCCCATGTATAGCAGCCGCACTCAAGAGACCTACATAGTAAGGCTGACCGAGATAATGCATGAGGTCATCGATAAACCAGCTCGCCGGTGGCGATCCAACGGCTCTGTATTCCGGCGGAACCACCACATGAAACCCGCGCCGGGGGGAAACGATACGTTTCTGCTCCTTCAACCTCCGCAATGCGGTCTGAACCGCAACGGAAGAACGACCTGTTTCAGACTCTGCTTGCGCACAAGTAAAAGTGTAACGGCCCTTTGACTGAAGCTGTTCAACCCATAGCGACATGGCTGTTACCTGTTTCATTGATACTACTCCTTTTCCCGTATCTGCATTTCACTCGCAAAAACTAGCGAATTGTGCTAACTTCTGCAAGTGGAATACTAAGGAGAAGGCTGGAACACCATTATTTTTCCATTGAGTCAACCACAAGAGCTGCTTCAGCATGCAATTCCATGCCCAATGCTTTTATGACCTTCAGGATGGTGTCAAATCCCGGATTTCTCTCTCCGGAGAGTGCCTTGTAAAGACTTTCACGAGACAGGCCCGTATCACGTGCCACCTGAGACATGCCTTTGGCACGGGCGATATCACCAAGGGCTTTGGCAATGAAAGCAGCATCCCCATTTGCATCCTCAAGGCATGCCTCAAGATATGCAGCCATTTCCTCGGGGGTACGAAGGTGCTCAGCTACATCGTACCGAGAAGTGATAGTTTTGTTCATAATGCGCTCCTAAAGGTTCCTTGCAAGCTGCAAGGCAGTTTTTATATCTCTGATCTGTGTATGCTTATCGCCACCAGCCAGCAGAATTACTATCTCACGCCTTTGCTTTATGTAATACACCCGATAGCCGGGACAGTAGTCAATCCGTAACTCTGAAACGCCTTCACCTACAGGTTTGACATCGCCAGGGTTCCCAGCCGACAGGCGCTCAATCCGAACCAGAATTCGAGCCCTTGCCCGAACATCACGCAATGAATCGAACCATTTTGCATAAGTCTCAGTTTTTCGGATTTCAATCATGAATCAATTGTAGCCTATTGGATACACACTGTCAATATCTTTTTCCCAGTCGGAAGCATCAAAATCGATACTTACTTCGGGGAGACTGGATCTTCTGATCAGGCTGAGCCAGTCATGACGGTGTGGCTGTTTAGTATTTCTGATAGTCATCGGGGATTAATTCCCGTCAATGACATCGATGATTGCATCTCTCCAATTACCGGAAGTATGCCGTTGTTGAATAAGGTGCTGATGCCATTAGTATGAGCCTGGAAAACAGTGCTTATTTGATACGTATGCTCAGCTCTTCCAGCAGCCTTGTTTTGCGTTTATGAGTTCTTTTCAGTGCCTCGAAATACTGATTCCAGTCATCAAGTTTATTCTCTCGTGTCAAAATCTGTTTAGCTTTCAGCAGATACCGGGCAGCAATCTCGTAAGCACTTGCCTTTCCTTTACCGATCTGTGATTCTGCCATCCGCTGCCAGATGGATACAGCCCGCAGAGGCGCGTAAGAGAGT
The DNA here is from genome assembly GCA_965372215.1 of uncultured bacterium. Classification (GTDB taxonomy): domain Bacteria; phylum Fermentibacterota; class Fermentibacteria; order Fermentibacterales; family JCC-6; genus Aegiribacteria. The sequence continues at coordinate 32,799 of CBDVBK010000032.1, forward strand.
AATGCTTCCGCAATTCTGGAGTTATTACCGTAGAATATTCCTGAGCGGTTTTCAGTTTTCCTGTCGTACCAGTATAGAACCCGGTCTGGTTCATCATCAAAAATTGCCACATCAATCAACACATCGACAACAGGAAACTTCTTCTTGCCATCTCCAGCAGGTCTGGGCAGTACGGTATCAGGCAGAGGCCAGTCAGAATTATCCCACGGAAGGGTTCCGCTTTCGAGATAAGCCAGGAGATACTTCTTTGTCTGCGGCCAGATATCTGCCTTAACCGCTGAATCCCTGCAGGCCGAGTAGTTTCTTTCTGATGGGCTCAGAATGAATTCATTTACGCTATATGCAGCAACTTTCGGCCAGTCATTCTGATGTGACCTGATTTTCTTAAGATACCCCCGGAGAGTATGAGCTCCACCAATTCCTTTGTCCGCGATATGATCGAGTCCTTTTCTTATCCAGGTTTCAGCCTCGTTATACTCCTTTCGATCAATGAGCAATTCCACGAGTCTGTCGTGACTGCTATTCAGCCCGGCTTCTGTCTTAGCCAGCGCAATAACTTCATTCCCACGCTCAGCTTTTTCAAGTGTCAGCATAATCATATCCGTAAAATACTTTCGTTCGTAGTCTGTTTTTCCATCAGGGATTTCGAATGTATCCAATCGCCTAAGCAATCGATCCGCCAGTTTGCTCCAATTCGTCTTTCCATGCTCTTTATTCAGGTATTCAGTTATTTCATGGCAAAGGTTGTACTCATCCTTCAGCTCTATATCTGTAACCCATTCAAGTTTAGCCACGAGTTCCATGGATGACTGCTCCAATGCCGCGGCAATTACGGGATAACTTGCCGTGACATACGCACCATCATCATAGGAGTTCATGACCAGATTATTGCTTACCGCTATCAGTTCTTCACCGAGAGCCAGTACTTCGTCAGAATGTCCAGTCTTGAAAAGTTCTGCGAGTCTTCGTGTTACATCGTCGATATCAACATCGGGAATTTCATCCTCGTATGGATCGTAATAGTGCGAGGTGTCCAGATTGCTGATATCCCGGGAAAGACGTTTCACCATTTCCACCACGCTGCCTGACTCAAGCTGCATCCTGTCCAAGAGTTCCCGCTTCACATCGGGATACAGATCTGCGAATTCCAGCAGAAGTTTACTGAGATGCTTCATTGTTTTCGACTTGAGGTATGCCGTTAAATCCTGCAAGTCAGTCTTTGAACTGGTTTTCTCACCGGCAAACAACTCATCGTAATACTCATCCGTCCTGAGGATTCTTAAGCGTTCATCATTCTGGCGCACTTCGGGAATGTTCGACTGCTTTTCAAGTTGCTTCTGATATTCGAGTACAGTGGCAACGCCATGTTTACAGTCTAATTCATAGGGGCAGCTGCATTTTGAAACGGGCAGCCCCGATTTAGCATTGATAATAACCTTCGTGGCATATCGGTGTGTACCGTCAACCCACGCGATCAAAGCTCCATCATCCGTTTCAGCCAGATGTGAAACATGACCGTTCCGCTGGTAACTCCTGCCTCTGGACGCAATTTTCTTACCTGCCCAGTCGATTATCTCATTCCATGTCAAATCAGCAAAACGGTTTTCATTCTTCTTCGACATCTCTCTCCCTATTACTCCCCGGATAGAATAGCGAAGAAATAATCTTTATCATTCTCCTGCTGTTTTTTCGATTCAATACCCAGGATTCTCTTCATCTTCTTTTTCAGCCTGTAACTGAACCTTTTGTCTTTCAGCATCTTTTTCAAAGGCTCTTCTACTTCCTCAACAGGACATAATTCCAGGAAATTGAATATCTCGGATATCCATTGCCTGGTTGTGTTGTTCGATTCTGTCTGATACAGTTCATTGATCAACACGGGAATAAGCTCCGTCCGAAACTCGGGGCGTCTCAGATTCCTCAACATTTCCAGCTTGAAATGGATTTCATCAATTGTTGTTGGAGGAGACAATTCTCTGAAATACCTAAACAGCTCATTGAACGCTTCACGGTTTCCCATCGAGATATATCCCACAAGGCTTGTTATACCGGAATCCCGCTCTTCAGGGTCGGAGCTGCGCAGTTGCTCCACAAACCGGTCAACCGGCTCTGATTTCCAGTCGATCCTGTTGAATTTTTCAATCGCTATTTCCTGTTCAATTGATTCTGTGTCGAGTTTGTTGGATTCAATACATCGAGACAGAGCTACTCCCAGAATACTGTCGTCGTCGATCTCATATTTCTCAGTTTCATCAAAGTTATCGCAGGCTATCTTTTCCCCTGTGAATTTTCTCTTTTCCACCAATTTCCGGCAGGCCGCGCTCTTCCGATTCTCAAACAGCTCATCCAGGAAAGGTTCGAAAACCTCTTCATTGATACAAATGCCATATTCCGTTGGTTCATCCAGAGTATCGGGAAAATAGCTGTTGCAGTTAAAGCAGATCTTCTCTCTTTCTTCTTCCATCGCATTCCTTTTCATTGTTCAATCAATTCAATTATTTCTTTCTCACTTACCGCAGCATTTCTTGTACTTTTTTCCGCTGCCGCACGGACATGGATCGTTCCTGCCTGTTTTATGGCTTTCGCGAATATAGGTTCCAGAACCCTGAAACACAGGATTCTTTTTATGAATTCGTGGCAGCGAAGGCTCAGGATTAAAACATGCCCATCCTCTCAGGAAACGGTGGACATCATCAATCAGTCCGCCATATAGCTTCCTTGTTATTACAAGAACTTCCTTCTCCGATATTCGAAAGTAGGCATCCACCTCACTCTTACTGATGAAATCACAGTCTACCAGATCATCTTCATAAGCACGGTAAATTTCACTTCTCAGTGATTTCGCATATATATCTACAGCTTCCGACACCAGCGCATTCCAAACGTTTGAGTGCTTCCTTTCAAGGCCTCCTCTGAATAAACGTCCATAATATTCAATAACGCTCTCTCGCGATATGATGTCTTCCTGCGCAATATAACGCAGTGAAGTTATTGCGTTTCCACGAGAATATTCACTCAATGATGGATCTTCAATGATTAACTTAATCGGTTCAATATTTCCATCGTAAACTGAAGCCAGAACTCTGGGAAGACTTTCGTATAGAGCGTTACCCAACAATCCTTCAAGCTGATTCGTCGGCAGCCTGTACATTCTGATAATCAGTGGGTATGCCTGCTGCTCCCTGAAACTGGCAATTATGTGAATAGCAAAAAAGTGCAGATAGTACGTGCTTCCAAAAGCGATTAATTCGGCTTTATCAACTGCAATTTCAATTGCGCGCAATAGATGTGGCGTAATTTCATTCTGGCGCCTCAGAGCTTCTTCCACAGCCTCTTCAGGATAGTATCCCCTGTATCGTTCAAGTTCGTTGAGTATTTCAGCTAATTCTATAGCTTTCCCTTTCGATGGAATATCTTCTTCCGCAACTGTACTGCAAAAGACAGATATTGGCAATTAGCAGGATTTCTTCACAAACAGAACAATATTGGATATTTACTCTTAATCCATATGAGGACCATCTGAGGAAAACTGTTAAAGTCAGGAAGAGCTTATTAAAGCGATTATAACTAACATGAATTCAGAATCCATGGACATACTTCCTTCTCAGCTCTTCAATGATCGATTCTTTGCTTATCCCTGAGATACCGAGATTCTTCAGGTCAATATCTTCATCTTCCATGGCATTCAGGAAAATAGACATATCCTTGCGTATATTGTCTGACGTTTCAATTTCAGATGTTGGATCGATAACATTATATAGTCTGAATACATCGTTTTTATGTTTCTTAATGTCTTTTCTGCTGACGGATTCCCCGGATTTTCTGCGTTCTTTCAGATCCAGCCAGGCTTTCGCCTTTAACGGAATCAGATACTCAGCGGAAACAATTGGTATACCTTCCAGCATTCTTTTTCCTGAGCAAAGGAAATTGTAATAGACATCATCCATCAGTATTGCTGAAAGGCTGGATACTCCTTCATCAAACGGGATAGGCGTTAGATGAACACCTTCAGGTGGATCAAGAAAATCAGGAATCCTTGAGAACAATTCGAGCATATAAGGATAGGTTTTATCTTCAGGTTTCAAGAATCTATAGAAGCGAGGTTCTCCCGTTTCTTTCTCTTGAATCTGGTACTTCCCCGCATGAACGAATTCCCAGAATGCTTTGGCGAAGGTGATATCAAGAACTTCAATACAAAGTACAATATCGAGATCCTTTGTGGCGCGAAACCCCAATCCTGCGTCATCCATAATTAGATCGCAAGCTGCGCCACCAATCAATACATATTGTTCTGCCAGTTCCCGGAAGTGTTCACCGAAAACTTCAATACCTCTTACCATTGCATGCCCTTCATGAGTTGATCCAAGGCAGATTGTACACGCTCATCCTGGATTTTCCTCAACGATAGATAGAGTGACAGGGGGTCTACAATTCCTGATTGAGTGAGCTTATCAGGTGGATATTCCCATATCTCTACCGTTAAAGATTCAGGCTCGGCAAAACTTATGGTCTGGATGTTATGAATCTGCCTGATACTTTTCCATCTCCTCGATCCCAGAGCTATTACCGGATTTGTCGGTTCTGATAGCATTGCGAGATATGCAAGAGCACTTTCTCCGGCTATCTTTCCTTCTCCAACACCTTCACCAGGCAGAGTGTACAGTTGGCTTTTTACAGGAGAACTCAAGTAGGAAAGGGTCTCCTCCCATAACTGTCTCCCTCCAGGAATGAGTTTCAGATGACGCACCTTACCCTCTCTGGAATGCTGTCCAATACCTGCCGCTTCCAGCTGATCAAATGACCGAGTCATAGTCATAGCTGAATACCCGAGATGGGTGGACATCTCGCCCGGTGTAAATACCCCATAGTCCTTGTTCAACATGCTGTACAGCACTAAAACCTGTGTAGAGGGTGTGAATACTTCTCTCTTTTTTTTCATTCGTTTATGGTGTTCTCTCAGATCGATACCCAACATCGGTAAATACATCTGATTACCCGGAACAATGAAAGGAATTCCGTGCTCGATAAGTCGTTTGCGGTTGTATGAAGTAACAGCACAACGAACATATACGATTTCAGCATTGGAATGAGACCGGACCTTAACCATGTGTTTGCAGATAATCGAAATTGATTGCTCTTCCTCAGCAGTATCCACTATCAGTACGAATTTTCTGTCCAGTAAGTTCATGCTGTAGTAGCGGTACCGGCCACGGAGGTATTGAGGCAAACGTTCATACTTTGCCCATTCAGAAACCGTAACAGATACATTCAGCGTATCTAATAAATACTGTGTTAATACATTCATAACATCATTCATACTAATTCACTAACCCCATTCTTGCATATTATCATACTATATGTTACTATGCAGAACAAGTGTTATTATAATCGAAGAACAGAAATACCGAGTATGGCTTTCATACATATTCCGCTCTGAATGCTGTGGCTGCAAGTCTGAAGTTATTCTCCAGATAACCCTGGAGTGTAAAGAGCTTCGGTGCTTTCTCTCAATTGAACTATTGGATCGATTGCTGAGTTGTTGAATTAGTATTTTTCTATGTGCTGTTTTATTGTAATCAATGCCTTTGATCTCCGCTTGAAGCATGGTGAAATAGTCTTGGACTATCGCTCTTATCTCAACTTCCGACCAGGCATCAGGCATT
>CBDVBK010000033.1:0-37581 GCA_965372215.1 uncultured bacterium
CGCTCAAAACGCTTCCGAGGCCGCCAAGCTCTCCTGCAATTGCTCCGAGACCCGCCATCTGAGACAAAGAACCGGATTCTCCAGGAACGATCGCGATTGCGGACGCGCTCCACCGTTTCTCTCTCGTCAGTGCCCATACAGCGCTGGCGACTGCCACAAGAAGGCATAGAATCATAATTTTGCGAAGATTACGTGCTATTGAGTTTAACCAGTTCCCGGCAAAGGTATTTCCTATATTATTCTGCATCTTCATACTCTATTTCGATATTGCATAAAATGTTAAGCCAATCGATACTATTGTCCCGAAAATGGAAATCAGATCCCTGTTTCTTGCGAACCAGCTGTAACCGACATTGATTCCATCTCCGGGAAACAGTGTCATATCCTTTATAGACCTGTCCGGTTCAAATTCTATTCCGTTCCGGAATATGGAGATATTAGAACCTGCTTCATTTGATAATCCTCCGGCGGCAACAATATAGTTAAATACAGTACTCTCCGGTCTGTATGGCACCGATCCGGGATTGCTTATAGCTCCGGCGACGATTATTGAATCGTTCATCATTACAAGGAGGATGGTATCTCCGGGGAGAATCAACTGTTGAAGGATACCTGAGCTGTCAACCCATACGGGAAAATGACCACTGTTTCTGACAATTCTGGTCTCGGACAGATTCACATTCCCGGGCAGACCTCCCATACGAACGACGAGAGACTCGAAATTGTCGTATGGCGCGAGTTCCCAGGTTTCAAACGAGTGAATCTTTTCGGAAATCTTATCCGGTGTTGCAGAAAATTCCAGATCTGAGCGAAGGAGAAACACAGGATTGGTGCATACATCGAAAACAACACTCGCGTTATTGGTCAGAAGCGGATCCGAGATATGGAATCCGGTTACTTCGGAAATATGCAGATCAACTTCGAGAGTATCTCCTTCAGCCATATACAGTTTCCCGATTCTGGAACCATATGCGGAAATGCCTCCTGCATCTATAACCAGGTCAGAAACTCTGTCCAGTGATGTCATGATAAATGTTCCGGGCCTATTAACCATTCCTCGAATACTGGCCCTCAGCATACGGGGTTCAGAAAGAGAGAGAGTGATATTCAATGACGGATAATATCTTGAAACTGTCCGCTGAAGAGCATACTGTGCCTGCTCGATCGTAAGGCCATTCACATCAACGGCTCCTATACCTGATACGGACAGATAACCATCAGAGCCAATGCGGCAGCCAGCCCAGGGGAGAACTCCCGCTGCCAGTAATGCTTTTGAGCAGCCACCTTCTATTACAACGGTTACGACATCACCCGGTCCAAGCACATATGAATTTCTGTCCACCTGTTCCAGAACAGAAAGACTGATGCCTGAAGTGCTTGAAACAGGCGGAGAAACACTTTGCACAATTATCATGAGTATTGTAAGCAGCATAAATTTACCTGTCCCCGCAAAACAATGTACAGTAATGCATTATATTGGGTCCTGTCTGTAAGTCCTGGTTTGATCCCCGGTTTTCCGGAAGTATTCGATTGTAGTATCCAGACCGGTTTCCAGGCAAATTACAGGTTTCCAGCCAAGTTTTTCATTCGCAAGAGATATATCCGGTTTTCTGATCTTGGGATCATCCATCGGCAAATCCCTGTTAACGATCGAACTATTTGTTTCAATTCTCTCCAGTACGAAATCAGCAAATTCCTGTATAGTCATCTCATCAGGATTACCGATGTTCACAGGACCTTCGAAATCGCTCATCATTAAACGCACCAGTCCGTCAACCGTATCGGAAACAAAACAGAAACTTCGAGTCTGACTGCCATCGCCGAAAATTGTAAGGTCGCGTCCGGACAGCGCCTGTGAGATGAAAGCGGGTACAACCCTTCCGTCATCAGCTCTCATTCTGGGTCCGTAAGTGTTGAAGATCCTGGCAATTTTCGTATTCATTCCATGAAAGCGCCTGTACGCGAACGTAAGGGCTTCCGCGAATCGCTTTGCCTCGTCATAGACACCCCTCGGACCTACCGGATTCACATTCCCCCAGTAATCCTCCTTCTGGGGATGAACAAGAGGGTCTCCATAGACTTCACTGGTTGAAGCCAGCAGGAAACCGGCATTCTTCTCCTTTGCGAGACCCAGGGTTTTATGAGTTCCCAGAGATCCGACTTTCAGCGTTTGAATCGGAAAGGCAAGATAGTCAGCCGGACTCGCGGGAGAAGCGAGGTGAAAAATGAAATCAAGCTCTCCCTGTACGAAAATGTAATCTGTCACATCATGATGAATGAATGAGAAACTGCCGTTACCTGCCAAATGCGCGATGTTATCAGTCGACCCGGTAATAAGATTATCAATCGCCAGCACTTCGTGACCTTCAGAAAGCAGCTTCTCACAAAGGTGGCTGCCAATGAAACCGGCACCACCTGTTACAAGTACTCTCATCTGTTCTCCCGGGAATTAACCAATCTTTCAGAGTACATAACTCTGTAGTATTCCTTGAATCTGCCTGATTTGATCTCTTCCCACCAGGCACGATTATTCATGTACCATGCGACCGTGAGTTCAAGTCCTTCTTCAAAGGAGATCTCAGCTTTCCAGCCAAGTTTCTCTTCAATGGAACTGACATCGAGAGCGTAACGTCTGTCATGTCCCGGACGATCATCAATATACCTCACAAGACCCGGATCAGCATCTGTTGCGGCAAGTATGCCATCGGTCACTTCTCTGTTGGTTTGCTCTTCCCCTGCTCCGATGTTGTAGACGGAGCCCGGAACAGGATTGTCCAGTATGAGCAGAAGTGCCCTGCAGTGATCGTCCACATACATCCAATCTCGACGGTTCAGACCGTCCCCGTACAATGGAAGAGTCTGTCCGTCCAAAGCATTCGTAATGAAAAGAGGGAACAGCTTCTCGGGATACTGCCACGGACCGTAATTATTCGACGACCTTGTTACTACAACGGGAGTTCTATGTGTTGTCCAGTAGCTCATAGCCAGCAATTCTCCCCCAGCCTTGGATGCCGCATACGGACTTCTCGGGGCAAGCGCATCACCTTCTCGAGATTTCCCGGATTCAACACTTCCATAAACTTCATCAGTGGATATCTGGAGGAACAGATCCCGTTTCTCTTTCCTGAATTCCTCAAGAAGAACCCTGACACCTTCAATATCTGTCCTGACGAAAGAGGAAGAATCATCAATAGACCTGTCCACATGAGTTTCTGCAGCGAAATTGACAATTGCGTCGCATCCATTCATCGCTTCTGCCACCGCGACCGTATCGCATATGTCTCCCCGTATGAATGTGTAACGGGAGTTGTCTTCCAGGTCGGAGAGATTCTCCCGTCTGCCGGCATAGGTCAGCTTATCAAGAACGGTGACACTCCATGAAGGATTGTTATTAATCGCCATTCTTGTGAAGTTACTTCCAATGAAACCCGCGCCACCTGTTATGAGAAGCTTCATATCTTACTCCCGACGCCCGCTCGCAGGCGTAGTTCCCTTGCTCTGATCCCGGCCTGGAGAAGACCGTCAATGCTGCTTCCGGAATCCGCCCACCATCCTTCAATAATATCCGCCTTGAGTTTACCGGCGCTCAGATAAGCGTTGTTGATATCGGTAACCTCAAGTTCTCCCCTGGCGGAAGGCTGAAGCGCATCAATAACTTCAAACGCGTAATCATCGTACATGTATACACCAATGACAGCATAGCTGCTTCCGGGGTACTCAGGTTTTTCTACTATTGATATGATTCTGTCTCCCTCGATCTCAGCTACTCCGTAATCTCTCGGATTACTCACTTCTTTCAACAGTATTCTCGCTCCATTCACCTGCTTCCGGAACGTCTCCACATATGGCTTAATCGAATCCTCAAGAATGTTGTCTCCCAGTATAACAACGAATTTATCACCGCCGACAAATGCTTTTGTCAAACCTATTGCTTCCGCTATGCCGCCTTCTCTTGTCTGATAGGCGTAATTGAGAGTATCGAATCCGAAATGCGACCCATCACCGAGGAGCCGAAGAAAATCTCCCGTGCTATTCCCGCCTGTAACCAGCATTATATCCCTGATCCCCGCCTCAGCAAGCTTCTGAAGAGGGTAGAAAATCATAGGCTGATCATAAACAGGCAGCAGATGCTTGTTTGTTATGCTGGTCAACGGTCTGAGCCGTGTTCCAAGCCCCCCGGCGAGAACGACACCTTTCATGTAATCAACCTCTTCCGGATTTTATCGAACAATCGCAAGTTTGAAGAACCTGCTTTCACCATCCTGTGAAATCCGTACAATATATGTTCCCGATGCCACAGGTTCTCCACTATTGCCATGACCATCCCATGAGAACATGTCCCTGTTCTGTGACAGGGACTCATAAACAAGCTCTCCCCTCAGGTCAAACAGGTGAAAGTCCAGAGTTGTATTCGGAAGCCCGGCAATTCCCAGTACTTCTCCTGCTCCAGGGACAAACGGATTGGGATATACCGTTGCTGTCTCTATGCTGCCGGCCATTCCCTGTTCGAGATGAAGCTTCCAGAGACCATGATCTGTAACAATGTAAAGCAGTCCATTATCCGTATCACATATTATGTTTCTCACATTAAGTGATTGCAGTGGTGAATTCAATGTATTGTACTCTTCAACGGATCCATCGGGATAGATTCTGTAAAGCCCTTCTGGAGACCCACCCCAGAGATCTGAAGACCACGCCCAGAGGCAGGATAGATTATCAAAACAAAGCATATTTATATTGCCGGATATGTTTCCCACATTTGTGAACGTCTCTTCACCTGATTTCAGTACAGCGAGACCGGCGGTTGTTCCCGCGTAGAGATCTTCGTTTCTTGAAAGAGCTATCGATTGCACATCCGCTGATGGCAATCCCTGTGAAGTTCCTGCGGAATATAAAGTCTGACCTGTAAGAATATTTCCTTCAGCCAGACCCAGTTTAGTGCCCATCCAGGCTATGGAAGATGAGGATGTCAACGCAACATCTCTTACATAACCTGATGGAAGCCCGTCAGATGGCTCGAAGGTTTTCCATGACGAGGTAGTCTCCTCTCCTGGTGTCCAGGAGAGTCTTACTACCCCGCTGGGTTCGTTTTCCGATTGCCAGTACGGTTGCTGAGCGAACCACACCTCTCCGGATGATGAGATCGATGCGCTTCTGATCTGATTGTTCAGAAGACCGCTGTTCTCTGTGTTCCATTCGATAAAAACATCATCATCCCTCTGAGGAGTACCATTCCAGTCCAGCCATGTTACTCCATGATGCCAGGAAGCAATAAAGACACCTCCGGAATAATCCGCCAGACAGACGAACAGCTGATTCTTGTTCGGTAATTGAGATCTGAACTCAGTCCATTCATACTGGCTCAGAACACCTGCTCCCCTGTAATTGCTTGTTACCCAGATATCCTCTCTGGAATCAATATCCACTGCAAGCAGATCATTTGATAGTATCCCTGCCGGTCGAGTATTGTACCAGGAGTCAAGAATGCCGATTGCTACCCCGTTACCTGATGCCCTGTTCTCAGAGAATCCTGACACCTGTGCAATCATGAGACTGTCAGTGGATAACCAGCATATATCCTGAATCATCTGTCCTGCCAATCCGTACGTTCCTCTTATCCATTCAGAACCGTCGAAAATACAGACATCCCCCTGACCGCCAACTGCCAGTTCGCCCTCATTATAGGAAAGCGAGATCGGATAATTTCCAGGGTAAGTCTCATCGATCTGCCAGTCCTGACCGGCAGTCATGAAATACAGGCCTGCTGAGGAAGCAGCCCATACAGTGTCATCTGCAACGAGAAGATCGAGAGCCCCAATTTCCGAAGCGGATGGAAAACTGAGCCACGAACTCGAACTCCCGGGATAAAGATCCTTCCTGAGCATTACGATACCATTTGAAGTGCCCACAATGAGCCCGGAATCCACAGGCGCGATACAGTTGATGATATCAGAGGGAAGTCCGCCCCCGGTTGAAAATATCGTCCAGACATTGAAGTAGCCAAGATCCTTGCTGCAGAGCCCTTCACTTGTACCAACCCATATTGTCGTGTCCGGGAAAATGCACGTAATCTTCAGAGAAATCGGCAATCCTTCAAGCTGTCCGTAATGCTGAAATTCTCCGGATGAGAGCTGCACATCAATTCCTCCGCCATTAGTCCCAATCCATAGATTCCCGGATTCATCCCTGGCAAGGCATCTTGCATCACTGAAAGAAAGTTCCCCCGGACATGTCCATGTTGAATCCCAGAATACCGTATCTGCTCCAAGCGTTCCGAAGATAACTCCACCGCTTGTTGCTCCTATAAATTGCGTATCTTCAACAAGTATTTCACTGACTCCACCCAAATGTGTGAAATGCTCCCAATCGGATATTCTACCTGTAAGCAATACACTGAAGATCATCAGAAGAGTCATATTCTTTCCTCCCACCATGAAAACAGTCTGCTCAGACCTGAATTTCTGCTGACCTCCGGTATCCAGCCGAGTAAAGATTTAAGCCTGGATGGATCGCCAACCTGGAATTTCACATCTACCGGCCGGAACAGGTCCGGGTCAATTTCAAGTTCAATATCATGTCCGGAAATTTTAATTAGCATGTTAACCATATCTCCAATGCTGTTTCCTGTTCCTGAACAAACGTTATAAATGCTGCCGGACTGTCCTCTGTTAAGGATATAACGGTATGCCCTTGCAACATCCGTTACATAAAGATAGTCGCGTACGGGTTTGAGGTTTCCAACACGTATTCGCCTTGATCCGCTTCTGCCTGCTTCGATAATACGTCTGCAGAATGCCGGAAAAGCGAAATCTTCGGATTGTCCGGGGCCATAATGAGGAAATGAACGGGCAAGCACTATATCCAGATTGTAATTCCCTGCAAACTGAAATGCTGCTATTTCCGCCGCGGCTTTGGTAGTGCCGTAGGGATTTCTTGGGCCGATCTCACTGTTTTCAGTAATCAGATCGTCAGTAGGTTTATAAACCTCGGCGGAGCTGACCATAAGAAGCCTGGCTTCAGGACAATGCGAAACCATGTACTCGAGAATTGAAATAGTTCCCATGAGATTGATTTCGTATGCTTTATGCACTTCCTTCAAAGATCGTGAAACTGAACTCATTGCCGCCAGATGAATGATATACCGGACTTCTCCCAGCTCTTCAGGAGCTTCAGAAGGGAGATTCCATACAATTTTCTTCACTCCGGAAGGAGCCTGGAAATCAGTAGAAATATCAACCGCTATATCCCCTTCACCCATTTCGAGTTCACTCATGAGGTGACTGCCGACAAATCCGCCTGCCCCGGTAACCAGAATTGCCCCGGGCTCAAGCCTGTTATCACCATAACGCTCTATGGCTGCCATATCTTAACCTCTCCGCCCGAGGTAACGGATTTCCTCTTTCAGGAGGATTCCGCTCATCGAAAAAACCTCTTCCCGAACCACATCCACAAGTTTCAGTATGTCATTTGATGAAGCTTGTCCCGTGTTCACTATGAAATTCGCATGCTTTTCCGACACCATAGCTCCTCCGACCGTTCTCCCTTTCAGACCTGAGTCCTCAATGAGTTTCCCCGGAGGGGGTCCTTCGAAGGGTTTACGGAACACGCTCCCCGCATTCGGATACTCAAGAGGAAACTTCTCCCTGCGCATTTGCAGTACCCGTCTGGCTTCCAATTTCAGCGTTGAGGGATCTGCTTCATTCAGCAGGAACATGGCCCCCGTCACGATCAATGCTTCTTTCTGAAACCTGCTTGATCTATAGGAAAAATCGCATTCCGTGTTTCTGATAACCCTCTCGTTTCCATCAGAATCTACAACATCAACTTCTGTCAGTATATCCTGGATCGAACTGCCATAGGCACCGGCATTCATAAATACTGCTCCTCCAACGGTTCCCGGTATTCCAATCGCAAACGTGAGTCCTGATGCCCCTTTGCTGCAGGCAACACCTGACAGAGAAGGAAATCTGCTACCTCCGCCACAGGAAATTTTCCATCTGCTGCCTGAATGCTCCCACCTGACAGAAGCGAGATCACCGGCAAGTCTGATTACAATTTCACTGCAGCCATCGTCCGATGCAAGTATGTTCGATCCGCGCCCGATAAGAAACCATTGAATACCTTCCTGCCGCAGAACACCGAGCAGATCAGACAGCATCCCTGTGGAAGATACAACAATTGAGACTGCAGGGCCTCCGACCTGCCAGGTTGTCCATTCGCTAAGCTGAATTGACTGAACAGCGTCTGGATAATGCTCCTTCAGGAGATCGGCAGCAAGTTTTTTCACCGTTACTCGAAATCCTTTCCGGTCAAACCCATGAGGCACGCTCCCACAGAAAGACAGGTAAACAGAAATCTCGGCGCCCCTGCTTTCTCCATCCATGCAGGTACGAATCTGTATACGGGACGGAGTAGTGCTGTTATTGTTACAAGTCTCATTCCGAAGAATCTTCCGTAAGCGTGGTTCCCAGCCTTCTCAGAGCAGCGATAATAAGAATTGTGATAACAGATCCGATCAGGACTATTGCCGATCGAAAGCCGGCGTCAAGCATAGCCAGAGGGCCGTAGGAAATCGGTAATACTACAGTCAGCGCAACTGCAAAGAAGCTTATCGGAAAAACCTTTCTCCCAAGCCAGAAAAGACTCAGGGCCATGAACAGATTTGTGCCGAGAGTAGCGAAAGCCGCTCCCAGAGCACCCGCAACAGGTATCAATTGAAAATTGAATCCTATGTTCAGAATAGCGCCGAACAGTGTCATTCCCGCAATATATCTGGTCTGACCTGTAAGAAGGCAGCCTGTCTGAGAAATAAGGAACAGCCCGAACATGGCGCTTGCTCCTGCAAGCGTTGGCAGTACGCGAAGGGAAGGCAAGAAATTTCCGCCCCCGATCAGGCCCACGATCCATGGAGATGACATTGCGAAAAGAAGAGCGGTCCAGTTAACCATAACCATGAAAAGCAGTCCTGCTCTGCCCAGTTCCGCAAGGTTTCCGCCAGTTCTCCGTTTCCTGAAAATGAAACGCTTCCATGCCATATCGAAACCCAGAATCATCGGCATGAGAACAAGACAGGCACGGCTTGCCCATTCGTAATATCCACTTTCCGCAAGATCGGGATAGATGTTTCTCAGCATGAACATGTCAGCTGATGAAAGCACGAGCATGGACAGCGTAGCAGGAATCAGAGGCAGGCTGAAGCCAAGAATATCACGGTTCAGGGTTGACGATTTCTCAATTTTCTCCGAACCGGCAGTTCTTTTCCACATCATGATTATCGCAGCAGCGGCAATCAGGAAGGAGGGAGCCCATCTTGCTGTCAGGAAGGAGGGAATCGCATCGAAAGAACAGGCGTAAAGGAAAACAGCAAGCGCCCCAAGAGCAATAAACCCGCGGATTATCTGTAAAAGGAGATATCGATCTGCCAGACCATCCGCCCTTGGGAAAGTCAGAGATATCTGCACGTATGCAACTCCGATTCCAAGGAGAACAGCGTGAATCAGGTACCGGGGATACTGTAGATGAAGGAACGATTCAAGGTGTCCATGAAGCAGAAGAACCAGCAGAGCCATCAATAGAGCCGGAAAGGCAGGAAAAACGATACCGCGAATAAGAACTGCCCTGTGATTCGCTGTCCTCTGCCACGCCCTGATCAGTGCAGTGGGAAGACCAAGCACTACTATTCCGGCGATGGCTTCCGAGATGATTCTCAGTGTACCGAGTTCACCTGCAGCATCAGCAGTCAGGAATTTGGAGAAAAAGGGAAGAAAGGCTACCTGAACGAGACCACTGAAAATCAGGGCCGTAGCGTAGAATATCGATTCCCGCGATAGATCCCTTTTAGCCTGCATTGTACTGAAACTTCTCCTTCATTCGGGATTCTCCCAGCCCAGTTCCCGATAAATCCTGTGTATCCCCTCCGCCACTGACAACCAGTTGTGTCGTGCTTGAATCCATGGGGGACCTGCAAGCGCGTGTTTTTTTCTCAGATCTTCGTCCAGTACCAGCTCGCGTAGATCACGTTTTAGTGTTTTCTGCGTAGTGAGAAAAAATGGGTGTTCCGGAATGAATTTCTGATATGCCTGAGAAAGATTGGTCACTGTTGCAATCCCCATAGAAAGGGTCTCAAGTGAATTGACGCCGTAGCCCATATCTCCGCTTGCAACCTGATCAACAGCGATATGGCAAGAAGCTTTCATCCTCAAAGCTTCCGAGTGGGACATTTTCTCAATGAGTACAAGCTCCACTGGAATTTCTCTTGATAGATCTTCAACAGCAGAGATTATTTCTTCCGTACCCTTTACAGAGCGAATTCTCGGGGCATGGCAGATACGTATCTTTCCTTCCGGAGGATCAGCCTGAGGCATTTCACTCTGATCAAAAGGGAGAAAGAAATAGTCAACTTCGGGATATCTCAGATAAAGATCGAATTCACAGGTCAGGTGAAGATCAGTTGCTTCCCACACAGGTCGTATTGCCCCCCTCATCCTGAGATCAAGACCATGGTAGTTGGATACAATCTTCTTTCCGGCTTTTTTAAGAGACTGAATATCTCTGCCATCTCTGAAAAAACTCATTCCACCTTCGAGATGATAGATGTCATAATCCCACAAATCGTACTTCTTCGCGGCCTCTCTTACAAGAGGTGTCCAGATCATGTCCCTTCCTCTCATAAGAATTTTCTCGGTAAAGCTGGGAGTCCAGAATATCCGTTCAGTTGTACCGGTGAACGGCACATTCAGACTTCCGGCTTTAACCAGTCTCTTCATCTTCCGGAACCAATCCTTATGGCCGACGAAAGGGAGATTCAGGCAGATATCTTCTTTGTACAGATTCCATGCACGGTAAAAAGTCACCAGCCGGCTTTCATGACCAAGTTCTCTGTGTCCTTCAACGAAAAGGTTAAGAATTCCCGTATAATTCTCCGGAGAGATATGCAGAATTTTCATTTATCCGATACTTCCGTTCGTTTTCTCATGACAAAGATGCCCGCTACGGCAAGCATTAATGCAATTGTACTTTGCAGCAGTATTCCGAACCAGGCGGAAAGTCCGACGGAAACTGCTGCGGTTGCGCCAAACATATCAGGAATCCCGCTACCGATATTTCTGAAAGCGGAAAAGAGCGGAAACACTGAATAATTCCAGAGCACGGCCTGTCGCCCTGGCTCATCAAAGAGATCAGGCCCGGCTGCCTGTTCCAGCACACTCACATTACTCCAGCAGGCGGAAATACAAACTAGAATTCCAAGAGCGGCAATCAGCCAGAAAAGTCGACCTCCTGTGCCTTTCCGGACAAGAGGAAATAAAAGGAAAGGGAGAGTTGTGAAAAGAAATCTCGGTCCCCATCCCGTTCCGCCGGACCAGTCGTGAAGCATTCCATGCAGAGCAAGAGACAGCACAAAAGGTGTCCAGAGTCGCCAGTCCTTCTGAAAGAATAGCGCGAATACACATAACGGCGCATAATAGAGAAGACCTTTTCCAGGACTCAGAAGCAAACCGACAATTCCTCCCCTGAACGGCTCAAGAGCCATAGCGGGATCCTGGCTGTGTCCATCCAGAAGTGGACTGCCGAATCTGTACCAGTTCACTGAAGCGGCAATCAGAATAAACGGAACCATCCCCGCAAAAAGTTTTCTCGTATTCGCCCAGCCGTTCCAGAACACAGGCAGGAGAAGCAGACTGTCGAGTCTTATCAGAATCGCCATTCCCATACAGAACCCTGCGATGAGTGATCTGTCTCTGCATGAGAAGTAGAAACCTGCCATGGCAGCGGCTGCGGCTGCGGTTACATCGTAAGGCATCCTTCCGTATACAAGAAACATTCCGCCGATAGCTATGACAACCAATCTTGCAACGGATACATCTTTATATTTGCTTCTGGCAACAGCATACATGAACCCGATCAGAATCAGGCTGAAACCCCCGTTTAGAACGGCGGTTGAAATCTTTCCCGCATTTGGCCCAAAGACAGCTCCTGAAAAAGCTGCCGGAATCAGGAGAATGGAATAGCCGATACTATGCGGTATATAGTTCCCGGGCCTTACCCCTTCCACAATCCATCCATACTCCCCGGAAGCTGTGAGAAAAGGGCGCTGACCAATGAACGATCCTGCAACTTCATATTGCGCAACCACATCGGTTGTATACATTCTTCCGCCAAACACAAGAACAAGTAAAGCTGTCCACAGGAGCAGTAACCCGCGGAAATATGGATCCTGAACCCGGTTCACCGCACCATACCGTAGAGGGTGTTCCTGAAAATCCCTCGAGCGGAGAATGATTCCTTGAATCGGCATAGTCCGTAATTGACATCCATTTCCAGGGTGAAAGTACCCAGATCCATATAATGGTAACCCATTTGCTTCGCCCACCTGATAACATCCATGTAAACCAGATTGACCGGCCTGAAAGCCTGATGCTCCTGATCGTGTGAGATGTAGAAAGCGAGAGTAACTCTGGGGTTGCAGTGGAACATCACCATCCCCCCCAGTACTTCTCCGTCCTTCCGAGCAATGAACTGTTTGATACGATCACTTCCAAGAAGATTTCTAAGAAGTTCAAGTTCTTCAAGAGTATGAGTGGGTTTGACACCGTGGCGCTGCTGAAGATTTGATTCAAGCACGTGATAGAACAATGAAAAATCGGAATTCTCCTCGACTGTGACTCCGCTTTTCAGAGCCTTCCTCACGCCGCGAAGAGCAGATGAGCGAAATCCCAGTTTCAGTTCCTCGCCGAATCGAGTCAGGTCTATTACTGCTGTCAGTTCTCTTCTTCGGTATTTGAAACCCCGTTTGACCAGAGCAAACTCGAGGTAGTTATTAGGTCTTCGGTAATAGATGATCGGGGGCGGAGTCATTTCTATTCCGATCCAGCCGTGAGATTCGCAATATGATTTCAGCTCGTCTATCATTTCTTCCAGTTTCCTCAGTCCAAGAGAATCGGGAGTTACCGGGCCTCCGTACGAAGAACCGGGATAGGACCGGAACCAGACACCATCTTCCCTCTCAGAAAGAGCACCGGGAATAATCGATACGATTTCATTGCCGCTTTCAGCTATCAGATGATGATTCCGAAACCGCCCTTCCGGATGATAATCGAGAAAATCGGGAAGATGAAATACCGTACCGTTATTCGAACGGAGGACGAAATCAGTCCATTTATTTCTATCATTTGCTTCTGCAGGTCTAATCGTTATCATCTTACCACTGCAACCTTTGCTCTGACAGCCATATCATCCATTTCTATAATAGCCAAATAAACACCGGAGGAGACATCTTCACCACTCAATGAACCATCCCAGGACCATTCCCCCCAGCTCTCAGCCTGTATACATCCCAGATACTTTCCATCAAGTGAAAACAGTTTCACGGAAATATGCCGGTCAGTACCTGACCAGCAAATGCGAAGCTCTTCTTCAGCGGGAAGAAAGGGCTGAGGATAGAACAGCAGATCGGGACTTTCATCACTGCTTTGCTGCACGATAAGGGTCCAGAGACCAATTATCGAGGAGAAATATATTCTGCCGTCATCCTGTTGAAAAACACTGAACTCATTCTCGACTCTGCTTGTGGGTATGTATGGTGAATTAGAGGTTGTGAATTCCGTGATCTCAGAACCATCCACGCAAGTGATTGAGTTTCCGCTCATGCACCATATTCTTCCTCCGTTGTCAACCTGCAGTGTTTTTATGGAACCGGTTATCCCTGAAATCTGAACAAATGCGTTTTCCTGCCAGCGAAACAGGCCGCTGCCGGTTCCGGCCAGGATACTGCCGCCATTATCCCTGGCAAAACAGAAAACCTGACTGGAAGAAAGACCCCATGATGTATCGTATACCTCTCCCTGTCCAGGATACCAGGTATCCTGTGTTTTATCTACAGGATTGCCTCCATGAATAAGAAGCTGACATCCTCCATTTGAAGCGAACGCAATCCACAGGCTATCCTGACCGCACGGATACAGTGTCTGGATATTCTTTCCAGCAAGTCCATCCGCATCTGTTCTGGATGTCCACTCCAAATCACCGGATTCAGGGTCACCGGACACGGCTACAATCCCGCTGATTTCATCAGGCGACTGCCAGTAGGCTTCCTGCGCAATCCAGAGAGCTCCATTCTGGGAAGAGAGCATTACTACCTGGTTGTTAAGAAGAGGAGCAATAACCTGAACCACGTCCGGAGAAACACCGGAAAGAGAATCAGATACATATGTAATAACCGTGTCATCCTCCATGGAGAATGTGTTTCTGTCATTAATCCATGTCAGTCCCCAATGATAACTGCCGGTCCAGATTCCGGGACCCGGCAATTTCGCAGATGAATACGTTCGGAGAGATCTGGGCATATTCACTGTATTCATATTGAAGGTCACCCATCCGCTGTCCGGATAAAACACCATCAGACCTGCATTGTGACTTCCGAGGTACATATTGCCGCTGTCCAGAGTTATCTGATAACAGCTTGACCCCGCCATCCCGGAAACAGGAACCGATACCCATGTTCCACCTTCAAGATATCCGAGCCCGTTTCCCGAATTCTCTGTACCCACATCGTTGTAACCGTACCCGACCCAGATCCTGTCACATGCGAATCCAAGGCAGGATGAAAAAGTGTTGACGGGATATCCCTCTCCGTATGTCTCCCAAACATCTTCCTCGATAAATCTTCTGACATTGATGCAGGAAGCAAGAAGCCCGTCGTCTGTCCGAAGAAGTCCGGTAACCACGGAATCATCGCTCATTGAATAATCAAGAAGAACCTGCCAGTTGTCCGGGCTGACCATCTGCGCGACTCCGCCCGGACCAAAGCCAAATACTGAATCAGCTGAAACCGCGTAGATGTCCGAAATACCAAGGTTAATCGTCGCAGTCTCATGGCTGGTCCAGGAATCAGGGTTAAAGGGACTTGCCAGAAGATCAAGCGAGTATACCCCTCTATCAGTCGCCAGAAACAGAATGTCGGAAACACTCGTTACTCCCGTAACTTCATCCGCCCTGAAGGCTCCGCCTGTAGCAGACTCGTCCATCTGCTGGAAGCCGTAGGCATTTCCCCGTGACAGGCCTCCATCAGATCCAGCCCATGTATATCCGCCTGCACAGTGAACTGAATGCACAGCTCCGCTTCCTGGAATACCCTCATAGGAGGAAAATACCTGCCAGGAATCCCCCTGTCTCAAGGCAAGACCACCGCCTGCCGTGGCAACCCATAACAGCGAATCGAACACATACAGGTCATTTGCCCTGTACCATGGTAATTCATCCGGATAGACAATGGGATCATCCCAGCCGGCAGAGGGGTCATAGTGAAGAATCCCTCCTGACGTTGAACACCACATCGTACCATCTGAATCCTCAAAAATCGATGTGACATAACTCTGGGATGTCTCAAAATCCCAGTTATCCGGGGTGACCAAAAAAGCGAGTAACACGGTAATGAAAGGAATCATACAGGTTGCTTCCTCTCAGAAAAGCCAGGGGAAACGGATATGCCACACCATCCAGACAGCCTCCCATACAATACTTTTAGTCATCTTGGATGTACCGGCGTGCCTGTCCACAAAGATGATGGGAACTTCTGTAATAGAACATCCCGCTCTGTAGAGCTTGTATGAAACCTCAATCTGAAAGGAGTACCCATCGGATTTTATTAAATTCAGATCAAGTTTTTCAAGAGATGTTCTTCTGAAAGCCTTGAAACCTCCAGTAGCATCCTCAAGCGGCAAACCGGTTATCAGTTTTGTATACTGGTTGGCGAACCAGGAAAGCAGCAGTCGCGAGAGAGGCCAGTTGACAACATTGACTCCACTGCAATACCTTGAGCCAATGACGACATCGCTATTGTCAAGAGCTTTAACAAGTTCCAGTACTTTCCCGGGTTCATGAGAAAAGTCGGCATCCATCTGAATGATCGGATCGTACTTATCTCTTTCCATCGCCCATTTGAATCCGGCTATGTAAGCCTTACCGAGACCGGCTTTCTCCGGACGGCTGAGAAGATGTACTCTTCCTGTATGTTCCTGCTCCAGGACTGCGTTTCCTGTTCCATCCGGACTTTGATCATCGACAACAAGTATATCGGGCTTTATTTGAAGATCAAGCAGAACTGGAAGGAGGTTTCGAATGTTTTCCAGTTCATTGTAGGTTGGGACAACAATCAGTGGTGTTTTCAAAAGACCTCTACTTTCTGTATTCTGTGCAATATAATCCATGAACAGGCACAGGAAAAACTTAACCTTCAGAATGGAGCATATGAAAATTTCAGCCAGAGTAATAATTTCGATTATTCTTGTCCTTTTCTCCATACCCTCTCTTGCATGGAGTGTATTACCCCTTGTAAGCTATAGTCCTCACTCAGGAGTAATGTTCGGTGGAGTCGTCAGCCATAACATGAAACCTCTATTTAATACTTTTGCTTTCAACTGCATGGCTCGCATTTTTACAAATGGAAGCATATTGGTAAAACCGAAATTCTATTTCCCCATGAATAATGGACTCATGAACATAAAAGCTGAATACCAGACGGATAATGACAACTCCTTTTACGAATGGGGAAACGACGGCAACGAAGATGTCAACACTTCGTACGACAGGCAGATGCAGTGTCTTTCAGGTATATACAAATTCAGTCCGGCATCCGGTCTGGCCCTTTCCACCGGTATACGGGTAAACCATTCAACAGTGTTTGACAGATCGGAGGATACTCTCTGGGCAACCTCACCATGCTCTGATTATGGCTCCCTCTGGAGCGCAGGACCTTTATTCGAGGCGCATTGGTTATTTCCATCACTCATCACAGGTTACACCTCAATAGAGATGGAACACCAGATGGGCAGCGGGTTTTCTTATTCCAATGCAGTCGCATCTCTCGCCTTCTTCACTCCAATAGGAACTTCAACCACACCGGCTTTCCGCATCCGCGGAGAAAAACACTTCGGAACTTCGGAAACTCCATTTCCATACCTGCCCGGTCTCGGCAGGAACACCGGGCTGCGCGGATATCATGACAGACGATTCGGAGGCTCATGGACGTTTCTGGCCAATCTTGAGCTCAGGCAAAGGCTGTTCTCATTCAAGATTGACGAAAGCAATACAATTGAAATCGGAGTAGTTCTTTTCGGTGACGGCGGACAGGTAGCTGACAATCTGGATGAAGTGCAATGGAACAGATTCCACCTCGACGGCGGCCTTGGCCTGAGAGTGACAATTCCTGGAGGAGGAACTCTCAGGTTTGATTTTGCCGTGTCACCGGAGGGACCCGGAATGCAGATGGCTTTCGGTGAACTCTTCTGAATTATTTACCAGGGAAGGAATTTACATGAATCACGCTCTGCTGAAAAAGCTCCCAAAGACCGACCTCCATATGCACCTTGACGGTTCAGTGAGGCTTTCCACGCTCATAGAACTTGCCCGGGAATCAGGTCTCAAGCTTCCTTCCTATACCGAGTCGGGTCTTCGCGAAACCGTGTTCAAGGACGATTACGAAGACCTGGACGATTATCTGAAGGGGTTCGCTTATACAACCGCTGTAATGCAGACAAAAGAGAATCTGGAAAGGATTGCCTTCGAAGTTGCCGAGGACAACCAGAATGAAGGTGTTCGCTACATCGAAGTACGATTCGCTCCGCAGCTTCACGCGAATGATGAAATGGATATCATCGAATGCATCAGAGCCGTGAACAACGGACTGGACAGGGCGGAGGCAAAATTTAATTCCCGGCCCGAAGTCGTTGATGGACATGAACCTCCCTTCCACTATGGAATTATCGCTTGCGCGATGAGATTTTTCACACCAGCGTTTTCCACCTGGTACAGCAGGTTCTTCGAGATGCACAGATACACGAAACCGGAACGTGTGTTTTCTCTCGCGTCACTTGAACTGGAAGCAGCGGTATCAAGAGCGAGATGGGAGGAGAATCTTCCGGTGGTCGGTATCGATCTGGCGGGCTCTGAAAAAGGATGGCCGGCAATAAATCACCTTATAGCGTTCAGAAGGGCTCAGAAGCATTTCCTGAAAAAAACAGTACATGCAGGCGAAGCTTACGGACCGGAGAGTATCTACCAGGCCATTACGGAACTCTATGCCGATCGAATAGGGCATGGCCTGACACTTCTTGATCCGGGCTCAGTCAGATCCGAAGACATCATTAACCCGGAAGCGTACGTTGATTCTCTTGCTGAATTCATCGCTGATCGCCGGATAACCATAGAGGTCTGCCTCACATCAAATCAGCAGACCAACCCCGCTTACCGGGATCTCGCCAACCATCCATTCGGGAAGATGATGGAAAGGAAACTCTCGGTATCCATATGCACCGATAACAGGACTATATCGAACACGACCGTTACAAAGGAACTTCACAAAGCTGTAAACGCATTCAACCTGACCGGAAACGATCTGAAAAATATCCTTGTCTACGGCTTCAAGCGGAGCTTCTTCCCCGGCAAATACAATGAGAAGAGAGCGTACGTGCGGCGCTGCATGGAGTACTTCGAGAAGGTCGAAAGGGAAACCTCCAGATGTGAACAATTCTGAACAATTGCCACACTCAGGATATCAGAATCAGGTTTACTTACCCGGGACAGGGAACTGTCTACTGCTCTGAGAACTGGTCCTTACTTACGCCGCAGACCGGGCAGACCCAATCCTCCGGGATGTCTTCAAAAGCGGTTCCGGGAGCGATTCCGGAATCGGGATCGCCCTTCTCAGGGTCGTATACATACCCGCAAATATTGCATACATATTTCTTCATTTCGAGCTTGTCCTCTCTTTTCAGCTTAACATCGATATCCTTGTTTTCCGCAATATGTGAAGGCGCGGTCGGAGGTGTCTTCCCGGTGAGAACTTCTCTGTAGAAGGAGTATGTCATCGGAGTTCCTTCACCTGTGATCGTGCAATTGGTCACTTCCCCTATGAACAATGTATGTGAGCCGGCATCAAGGCTATCCTTTATCGAAAGGTCTATACATGCCAGTATGTTCTCATCCGGACAGGGGCAGCCTGAAGGAGTAATTGTATGAGAAACATCCGCGAATTTATCCACTTCTCTGCCTGTTCTGAATCCGAACTGTCCGATAAATGGAAGGCCGGCTTCCTCACTCAATACATTTATCGAGCAAACACCCGTATCGCTCAGAAATTCATGCGTAAGTTCTTCTTTGTTGATTGCAACAGCTATTCGCATCGGTGAATTAGTTATCTGGAAGACCGCATTGGCTATCTGTCCGTTAATCCGGCCTCCTGATCGTGAACCGATTACATAGAGACCGTAGCTCAGCGTAAACATCGCATTAATGTCTATCATCTGACTCTCCTGCCAGTTCAATAATTCTCTTCCCTATGCATGCACCAAAATCCCTTGCTTTCTCCAGGGCTTCAGTGTCGGGAACGTAGTTGATCTTCAACCCTTCTGCAGCAAGCGGTATGTTCATCTTACCAAGCATGGATTCAAGCTGTTCAACTGCTTCTCCGCTCCAGCCATATGAGCCGAAAGCTGCTCCAACAAGGTTTTTAGGTTTCAGACCTTTCAGGTATGTTATACAGTCAGCCATTCTTGGAAATATCTGATTATTGATAGTGGGGCTGCCGACGATCAGCGCGCCTGCATCAAGAACCTCAGTAGCAACATCGCTTCTGCTGCTGGATGCCAGAGGCATTACCCTGACAGAGATTCCCTGTGAATCAAGTCCATCACAAACAGCATCAGCAAGCACGGCAGTACTATGCCACATAGTATCAAAGACAATAACGGCTTTCATAGATGGTTTCTGCTTCGCCCACTCCGCCCAGTTACTGATGATGTGATCAATATTGCTCCTCCATACCGGCCCGTGATCCGGGCAGAGCAAATCTACATCAAGATCGAGCTTCCCGAGCTGATCTATCAGTCTGGTTACGAGCGGAGAGAAAGGCATCAGTATGTTGGCGAAATATTTCAAAGCTTCTTCATCCAGTATGTGCATAGGAAGTTGATCGTCAAAGCGTTCTGAAGACGCGAGATGCATACCAAAACCGTCCTGGCTGAACAATACCTTTTCCTCCGGAATGTAGGAAACCATGCTGTCCGGCCAGTGAAGCATTCTTGTCTCGATAAAGGTAATGCTCATGTTTCCCAGAGAAACACTGTCTCCTGTCTTAACCTCGGTAACAACAGAAGGATCCCAGTGAAAATGGCCTGCAATTGTTTTCTTCCCCATTGGTGAAGCGAAAACTTTTTCAGGATGCACGGCAGAAATAGTTTCAGGAAGCGCACCCGTATGATCCATTTCAGAGTGATTGCTGATAATGTAGTCGATATCTCCCGGATCGATGATTGACGCAATTCTGGACATCATCTCACCAAAGAAGGGCTTTTTAACAGTATCGATCAGAGTTACCTTTTCAGCAAGAACCAGAAAAGCGTTGTAAGTAGTTCCCCTGCTGGTACTGTAACCGTGAAAATCTCTTATAGCCCAGTCAACAGCCCCAACCCAGTACACTTTTTCTATCAGCTTAACAGCCTTGAAAGCGCTCAAAGAATTTCCTCCTTTATCTGCCATGTCATAAACAGTTTATCTGCTTCTCAATATCCTTTTCTTCGAAGCAAGGTAAGCCATATGATCTACTTCTTCGTCGATGACTTTCTGAATTTCTTCAGAACCGGATCTCTTTGACATTAGTCTCTTCAAGGTCATAAAAAAGAGGATGGATTCTTTCTCGAATTCAATGGCAAGATTAATTACGTCCTCAGGAGTCGATCTGTCATCAATCAAAGAAGCCGGGTCAAGATCCTTTCTCACAAACACATGCTCATCAGCCATTTCCGCCAGGTAGAGCATGAGTTCGTTATAGGGATCGATTGCCGTAGAAGCCTTTTCATCCTCGGATAACCCGGATTTCATATAGCTGAATAGAGATTCGTGTTCCTTCTCCCAGGCGGCCAGATTCGTAAACAGCTCGGATATGTCCGGATTGTCCGACATTTCAGATGCAAGGTGATAGAAATTTTGCGCGTTGACCTCAATCCGCTCCGCCATGGTCAGAACCTCAAATGCGTTAAACTCGTTCACCATAGCATTTCTCCTATTCCTGCAACGCTGCTGGTGGAGTGAACACCCTCAGCCCCAGTTCTTTATCGATCATGAATCTTCCACCGCCTGATTCTCCCACCAGTCTCATTTTTCTGACAACTTCACCCGCTGAAGCCTCTTCCTCCACCTGTTCACCTACAAACCACTGCAGGAAATTGTCGGTCATGTAATCGTTTTCTGATCTGGCAAGGGCAACCAGTTCATTAATAAGTGAAGAAACTTTACGTTCATGATCCAGAGCAGCCTCAAAAGTAGCGAGGCCGGATTCCCATTCTACCGGAGGCTTCTCTATTGCTTCAAGAATAACCCTTCCGCTTCTTTCGTTCACATAGTTCATGAATTTTTCAGCATGAACAAGTTCTTCCTGTGCCTGTGCGTTCATCCATTTCGCGGCACCACTCATATCCGCTGATTCGAAATACATACCCATGGAAACATACAGGTAAGAAGAGTAAATCTCTGCGTTTATCTGATTGTTTATAGCTTTTTCAATCTTACTGTTAAGCATTTCTAACCTTTCCAGAGTCCATGAATCGAACAGTACTCCCTGGCAGTCACGCTATCAAGATTCGCAACCTTGAATTCAGCTTCAGGGGGAGAACCGGGCTTAAGATATTTTCTGTACACATTGCTGCCTGATATCAATTCGATCCACTCGATATAATGCTGCGCTTCCATCGGGTGAGGGATTGTCCCCACTTTTACGATATAGCCTTCATCCGTTTTCTCTATTACCGGAACATGTTTCTCTGTGGAAGCGTCAGCGGTCTGCTCCTCGAAAAGCCTCATCGGTTCGTTGCAGCAGATAAGAACACCCACTCCTCCGTGAAGCATCTCTACGATATTTCCGCATTTTTCGCACTTGTATACCTGCATTCTCTTTGTCATTTCTCATTCCTTTCCTGAAACCGCACTGAAACCCACTGCTATTTCTTACCAGTTCTCACCAAGCAGTTCGAAGTGAGCCTGCGGATGAGCGCATGCAGGACATAATTCAGGGGCTTCAGTGCCTTCGTGGAGATAGCCACAGTTCCTGCAGCGCCAGATGACTACGTCGTTTCTTTTAAAGACTCTGCCGTTGTTAATATTGTCAAGGAGGTCCAGATAGCGTTTTTCATGCTGTTTCTCCGCAACTGCGATTGATTCAAAAATTGCCGCTATGTCACCGAAACCTTCTTCTCTCGCGGTCTTCGCAAATTCAGGATACATCTGAGTATGCTCATAGTTTTCACCTGCGGCTGAAGCCTCAAGGTTATCGGCTGTACTGCCGATAATCCCAGCTGGAAAACCTGCCGTTATCTCGATTTCACCGCCTTCAAGGAGCTTGAAGAGTCTTTTCGCGTGCTCCTTCTCCTGATTTGCAGTTTCCTCAAAGATTTTAGATATCTGGATAAATCCATCTTTTTTTGCCTGAGATGCGAAGTAAGTATACCTGTTCCTGGCCTGCGATTCTCCCGCAAACGCTTTGAGAATATTCTTCTCAGTTTCAGTTCCCTTTACTCTCATTATTATCCTCCATTTCCTTCGCCTTTTTTTCTGCCGGAAACAGCATTCGCTCCGGAAGGTGTTTTGTTACCTTATCAATAATCACGTCATAGAACACATTCCCCGGCTTCACGTTCACTTTCTCTATCTTTCCATGCTTCAAGTGAAGAGGATGTTTTGAACTTCTAACGGTAACCATATCCCCGGTAGAGTACTTCGGTGTGTTGTCGGATCTTCCGGAATACTTCTTTTCAAATGATCTATGCATCTGTATCCTCCTCTTTCATCCTGCTGGCACATTCGGGACAAATACCAATAAAGCTAATAAGTACATCTTCGATAATATATCCTTCCCCTCTGTCCGAAGTAACACATGAGGGATCGATAATATCAGTATATATGTCAGAAACTTTACCGCAGATACGGCACTGCACATGACAATGATTGTGTAAATTATGGTCGTAGTGGACTTCCTGCCCAAGACCGTGAACAGTCTGTATATCACCCTGACCGGCAAGAATACTGAGATTACGGTATACAGTGCTGAGGCTTACTCCGGGAAGTTCCTGCCTCACTCTCTCGAAGATTTCATATGCGGTCGGATGGGATCCAAGAGATCTGACGGTATTAAAAACAATAACCCTCTGCTTTGTCATCCTTCGAACTGCTGATTGCTTCATAAACTTCCTATTCATAATCGGAACTATTCCGAATATATTATCTGATCAATGAATGTCAAGCACTCAGAAGCTGTAGGTTATCTTAAACTAATCGTCAAGAACTGTACGAATTTCACGAAGGAGAACATCGGGAGCGTAAGGCTTACGCAGAAGCTTCATTCCTTCATGAA
This sequence comes from uncultured bacterium, assembly GCA_965372215.1. Taxonomy (GTDB): domain Bacteria; phylum Fermentibacterota; class Fermentibacteria; order Fermentibacterales; family JCC-6; genus Aegiribacteria. The sequence continues at coordinate 23,399 of CBDVBK010000033.1, forward strand.
AGATAAACCGCGTATGAATTGTATTTGCGCTGTATCCGCTTGTGAATACGGTTTTGATATTCGGAGCAGTCTCCTGTATAGCCATGTAGACATCCTTACCGCTCTTTTCCGGCATAACCACATCAAGCAGGGCCAGCGATATTCCGTCTGGATTCAAATTTATCAACTCAATTGCATCGATTCCGTTCGAAGCTTCCAGAACAGTATAACCGGCTCTTCTCAGAATCCTTGCGGCGATAACGCGAACCTCTTCCTCATCTTCAGCAATCAGAATAGTCTCTGTCCCGCCGACGACTTCCCCCCGGATACTCTTATTGACCTCTTCAGCGGGACATCCTGCTACAAGAGGAAGATATATCTTGATCGAAGTTCCCTTGTCCACCTCGCTGTAAGCATTGATGAAACCATTATGCTGTTTGATAATTCCAAATACTGTAGCGAGACCCAGACCTGAACCCTTGCCTACTTCCTTGGTCGTGAAGAAGGGTTCGAAAGCCTTTGAAAGAGTTTCCCTGTTCATCCCACAACCGGTATCGGTCACTGAAATCATCATATAGTGTCCCTGTTCTACCTCTGGATGGGTGTCGGAGTAGTCCCTGGTTATCAACACACGCTCCGTTTCAAAGGTGAGGCTGCCGCCATGAGGCATGGCATCACGACTGTTGTTACAGAGATTCATGAGGATCTGCTCCATCTGACCCGGATCAACAAAAACAGTACTGAATCCCTGTCCGGGAATGAACTCGAGCTTGATATCCTCACCGATGATCCTTCTCAGCATTTTGATCAATCTGCCTGTTAAATCATTTATATCGATGTTTCTGGGTGAAAGAGCCTGCTGTCGGCTGAATGCAAGTAATTGCGCGGTGAGGGCGGCAGCCCTCCGGGCGCCTCTCTTGATTTCAACAATATCCTCAAGGACAGGATCATCCTCAGAGAAATTCATACCGACAAGTTCCACATATCCGAAGATAGTCTGCAGTATGTTGTTGAAGTCATGAGCAACTCCACCGGCGAGTAAACCTACGGTTTCCAATTTCTGTGACTGGAAAATGCGCTCCTCAAGTTTGATGCGCTCCGAAATGTCTGTTATGAAGATCAAAGTGGAGGTCTTTCCCTTCCACAGTGTGGTTGTCGCTCTTAACTCTATAGGGATCACCCAGCCATCCTTCCGAACGATAGCGCTTTCTAACTGAACCGATACTTCCTCTCCATGCATCTTCCTGGTATACAATTCCCTGTGCTTATTAAGAACCTCCGGATGTATCATTTCTTCAATTGATATATAAGCCTGCTCTTTTTTGTCATATCCAGTGATCTCACACATTCTGTTATTTGTGAACAGCTGTTTTCCATCACTGTCTGAAATAACAATGCCGTCAGGAGACTGTTCTATAAGGCTGATAAAGTTCTGTTCAGATTCACTAAGTTTCTTGGCTGTGCTCTTCTGCTCCTCAAGAGCTTTTTCAAGTTCTCTGGAGAACGCTGCCTGCTCCATTGCAAATTGCCGCGATATGTTCGCTGATTTCATTGTTCCCCTGATGAACGCGAACAGCAGTCCTGTGAAAAGTAAACCGCTGATGAGAATTACCAGGGGATAGATTGTATGTCTATCCGCAGTAAAGGATGGTGCTGGAGTGAATACAACGAACCATTCCCTGTCCCCGAAAGAAAACTTCTCAGAATAGTTTATTGACGAAAGCAGGAGGCTGATATCCTCCACACTCTCTCCATGATCTGAGCGGGTTCTTGCTGCATGGTAAACAAGCAATTCTTCTTCGCCGGAAGGTAAAATATCAAACACATGCATGTCCACGCCCTGATGCGCAAAAGGGTCGAGGCATTGATTTATCAGTTCGGACATCAAGTTGACACAGATATAATACCCTTCGAACTCAGAGTATGTCGAATCTGATGAGTCAGAGTGGATACTTTCAGTAAGTATCGGCATTACGAGCAGAACCGCAACTGAATCAGTAATTGGATTGGGACGGATCATTTCACCTGAGGCAACTACTTCCCGTGAATCTTCAGCCCTGCTCAAACATTCGGCAAATACCGGATCGGAGGCAAGATCAAAACCAATAGGATTTCCGTATCGATGAGTTGATGAAGTATAGAGAATCGGGTAACAATCCTCATACAGAGAACTGTTTTCAGTAATTACACGAGGAGCCCAGATCAGAATGATATCATCATGTTCATTCCGTGATGCATGAGTGATAACCTGAAAGTTGCCGTAAGTACTTTCAGGATGATACTCACTCAAATCCAAGAGTATCTCAAGAAGCAGCAGATGCTGAGCAATCTCATCTTCAAGAGATGTAATACGATCCTGTGCAACAACCTTCAGGTCATTCTCCATTATCGATTGCTCCCACCCTCTGGCAACAAGAAAACCCAGGATTGACAAAGCTAATCCGGCGAAAACAAGAATGATCGCTGCAAGGCGGGATAAACCGGATACTTCCTGCACTTCTGCTGTCCTATCCAATTTAATCTGGCTGTCATATACAGAGCTGTTTTCTGTCACAGATATTCTACTCTCTCATATACATATTTAGCATGAATACTCTTTAGTTAAAAATGCTACTATATGCACTCATTCGCAAGTGCAATATATATACGGGCTGCTGGAGTGGATTATCTTGAATTAGTTAATCAAGTTATGCCGGGCCTAGGAGGATCATGGAATACAAACTTATCATCTTTGATGCCGACGGAACACTGAGATTCTGTACGGTTGAAGGACAGCCCTGCCCCAACAGGTCCGGTGAATGGGAGCTATACCCCGGCGTTAGGGAGAAACTTGCGGAGTACGACTGGATTTCTCCTAACAGTCATGAACAGGGTATGGGTTACGGGATCGCAAGTAATCAGGGCGGCGTCGGTGTGGGTTATTTCAGTGAGGAAACAGCCATCAGCTTACTGAAGGACACTGTCAGAGAAGCATTCGGTTTCGATCCCGAGGAGGGAACAATCGAAATATGTCCGCATGTTCCGTACTCAGGCTGCGAATGCCGAAAACCTGAACCGCTGATGCTTCATAATCTGATGAACAAATACGGAGTTTCTCCGCAGGAAGTTCTTTTTGTGGGCGACAGAGATGCCGATGAGAAGGCAGCGGAAAACGCCGGATGCGATTTCATGTGGGCATACAAGTTCTTCCGCAGGGAGCCTGACTGAATATTGGCAAAGTATGGAAACAGCAGAAAACAGGTCTGAATGAATACATATTTTGCCATTATTCTCACATACTTCGTATTCATAATCCTTGTATCAATATTTACAAGAAGATATGCCAGCCGCTCCGCTGATGATTTTCTTATTGCAGGCCGAAATCTGGGAGTTACCGTCTGTGCTGTAGTAGTCGCGGCCGAGTGGCTGGGCGGCATGAGTACCATAGGCGTAAGTGAGCAGGCTTTCACCACAGGAACCTTACAGCCGGTACTGTACAATCTGGCAACAGCAACAGGAATGATAATTATCGGATTCACGGTAGCCTATCATTATCGAAGGCGGAATGTTCATACGGTCAGTGAGATGCTGGAGAATCTTTTCGGCAGCAGAGTCCGCACTATATCAGCCCTCTCCTTTCTAATCGCTTACATAACCCTTGCGTATGTACAGCTGCAGACCTGCTCCAGCGTGATTGCTCCGTTGTTCGGGATAAACTGGCTGACCGCTGTGCTGATATCTTCGGTCATAATCACTCTTTACACATACATGGGCGGTATGCATGCCCTTGCTGTAACGGGGATAATTCACGTTATTACCATGTTTCTGGGAATCGGCATTGCGCTGATAATCGGTCTTGATAAGGTTGGCGGCTTTTCCGAACTGCAGAACATTCTGGTTAAGTCAGGCTCCCCCTCAAACCTTTTCAATCCCTTCAGCGCCGATCTCAATCATGCCTTCAGCCTGCTTCTTGGAGGTGTTCTGGGAGGAATGGCGGGACAGGCCAGCATTCAGCCGATATTCGCCGCAAAGAATCCGATTACTGCTAAGCGGGCTGCCATATGGTCCAGTCTTATTATTGCGCCTTTTGGAATAATGGTGGGATTCCTCGGGCTCATTGCGAAAACGGGTTTCTTTTTCGATACTTCTTCTGTTGATCCCAGGATGGTACTGCCGTTACTGCTGACATCACCTGAATTCATTTCTCCTGTACTGGGCGGATTAGCTTTAGCCGGTATACTGGCCGCTATTCTATCCACCGTTGGCCCGGTTAATTTCGCTATCGTAACAATTGCCACAAAAGATATCTATAATGGGCTGATCAATAAAACAGCTGATGATCAGTCAGTACTTGCAGCAGCCCGAAAGCTGGTTCTTCTTGTCAACCTTGTCACTATCCCGCTTGCGGTTTACCTTAGAGGATCAATTCTTGATGCAGCCTACGTATCGTATGCTATCAGAGCGATCGGAGCAATTGTGATTCTTCTGGGTATTTATGCCCGGGGATGGATAACATCCGGGGGCGTCAGACTTGCGTTTCTCGAGGGTACACTGGCCATATTCGCCTGCATCATCGGTAACAGAGCCGGACTCTTTTCAATTGACAAAACGTATGGAGCCGTCATCTCTGCCATTCTATTCATAGCCATTGGCAATGTATGGTCCAGGTTCAGGGAGAAACAATGTCAGAAGAAAACATCTTCTCCGCACTGAATTTAAAGTCTGAATAATTAAGGCTAGCTTTTCAATCAGACCTTCTTCCTTGTATTATAGATTGAAAGGAAAGATTCACATGCAAATTGCTATTCACGTACTGTTGATCCTCACTCACTCAGTCACGTTTGGATCACCCATCACGATAGATACTCCGATCTCATCAACACTGCTTCCGGATGGATCCTGCGGGATACTGGTACAGTCTCACGTTCCTGAGTGCCCCCTCACATTAGAAATCGTGATTCTTACCCCTGGTGATGATCCGGTCATGATACCGATTTTATTGAATATCGAGGATCCTGTATGGTCACGTGGCTCCGGCTGGACATCGGACGGGATGCTTTCACTGATCGTATCATCATACAGTACCGGGCACGAATTCTCCACCATTGTGACGCTCACATCTGAGGGAGTTCTTTCCGACAGCATACGGGTCCCCGGTTCCGGCCAATCTCTCTCAACCACCGGAGAAACGTCATATCACATTAATTCACTGCTTCCTCTTTGTGACGGTTCCGGTTACTGGTTGAGCACTGATCTGGTCGACAATGAATCCTGGGAAGTGCTTTCAAAAAACCTGTTCAGACTCGGACAGCAGGGAGACACTCTGTCGTCGCGCAGCATATCCTGTCCGGGATACTGGATGAATCCTGATGTCATCAGATCCATGCCGGATGGCGGATGCGCTGTAGGTATGGATGAAGATGGTTTCAACAGTCTCCTTTATCTCAGCAGGATATCATCGTCAGGAGAACTGATCTGGTCAGCGGAGATAGAAACAGGTGGTGAAATGACTCATGCAGTTGAGGATATACTTCCCGCCAATGCTGGAGGAACACTTGTTATTGCGTCGTCAGATCAATTCGGGAAGCAGGACAACTGTCTCATCTGTCTTATAGACAGCGAGGGTGAAATTGTAAATGAAGTATACGAGGCTGGGCTGGGTCATGCAGTCTGCACATGCGGAATTCCAATCGATGATGGATTCCTTCTCGCAGGACGAACCGGTTCTGTTAATGAAGATTGGTCAATGCCTGCGGAAGAGGACATTCTCCTGCTCCGTCTCGACGAACACGGCACTCCGATAGCAATGGATGTAATCCCTTTCGATGGTAACTGCGAACCGGTGTTTCTTCTGGAAACACCATCCGGATATCTCATCATCGGTACCTGCTGGGAAGATATTTGTACCAATTCCGATGTTTTCACCATGCTCATTCCAAAGGATGAAATCCCTTCAGATAGCGGCAGATGAATCCAGTGCCTGAGGATTTTATACTATTATCAACAATAAAGCGAATGAATTAGTTATGCCGGGCGTGGAACCAGTTCAGGAAGCCGCCGGCAAGTATCATTTCAATATCGCGCTCTGAAAGGTCATGGCTAACCTGAAAACTGTCTCCCGAAGTATGATTCATAACTGTCAGCGGTTTTCCTTCCGCAAGGTCGAAGCGAGGGTTAAGTACTTCAAGTTCATACCCGGTTTCAAGGTTGTCAAAATCATTTCTGCTTTGAAAGCGGAGGGGAAGTATGCCGAAGTTGACCAGGTTAGCAGTGTGGATCCGCTCGAAGGATAGAGCGAAAACAGCTTTCACTCCGAGGTGCATCGGGCAGATTGCCGCATGCTCACGACTTGAACCCTGTCCATAGCTGAAGCCGGCAACTATGAAATTATACAAATAAGAAGTGAGATTCTTCCTGCATCTTTCGGGGAATGTCGAGTCGATGCCTTCAAAAACGAAATCGGAATACTTCTCAATGTTGGAACGATAGATAAGCCGCTTTCCAGCAGGCATGATATGGTCTGTGGTGACCTTATCTCCAACCTTGATCTGAACTGTTCCGGTCAGTTTTTCCGGGAGAGGGCCATTGGTTGGGGGTGGGCCGATATTTGGACCCCTGATCGGTTCGGTTTCAGGGTCATACTCATCTATGACCATACTGTCATCATCAGGGAAGATATCCGGGAACGATATGGAAGGATACGGGATCTCAAGCGTTCTCGGATCGGTGAACTTTCCGGTTATCGCCGATGCGGCTGCTACTTCCGGACTTACGAGATAAACCCGTGCGCTTGCGGTTCCGGATCTACCTGTAAAGTTTCTGTTTATAGTTCTGAGTGATACAGCATCTGTCCCTGGAGCCATACCGTTGCCGATGCAGAATCCACAGGTAACTTCAGCCACTCGAGCACCTGAAGTAATAAGCGAAGCAAGGTGACCTGAATCCGCAATCATGGAAAGCACCTGTCTTGAGCCCGGTCCGATGACGAGGCTTGTATTCAAAGCTACAGTTCTACCTCGAAGGATCTCTGCAGCCATGGCAAGATCCCTGAAAGAAGAATTCGTGCATGAACCTATGCATACCTGGTCCACAGGAATCCCTGCAAGTTCAGATACGGCTGTCACATTCCCGGGAGAGTGCGGAGTTGCAACCATGGGTTCAATTTCAGAAAGATCAATTTCAATTATCCTGTCATAAATACAATCCGGGTCAGCTTTCAGCAGTTTCCATGCTTCCCCGCGTCCCTGGGCTATCAGAAATTCACGCGTGATCTCATCCGAGGGAAATATTGATGTTGTTGCCCCGGTTTCAGCACCCATGTTCGTGATTGTTGCTCTGTCCTGAGCGGTCAGATTCGACAGGCCATCTCCGAAATATTCATTTACGGTGCCAACATTCCCCTTTGTGGAGAGGATGGAAAGAACTTTAAGGATTATATCTTTCGCTGATACGAAATCCTTGAGTTTTCCCATCAGTTTTATGCCTGTTATCCCCGGGTAGGTGATCCAGAAAGGTTCTCCTGCCATTGCACTGGCAACATCAAGTCCTCCCGCCCCCATCGCGAACATACCCATACCGCCGGCGGTAGGAGTGTGGCTGTCTGACCCGAGAAGTGTTTTACCCGGAACCGCGAACCGTTCAAAGTGAACCTGATGACAGATGCCGTTGCCAGATCTGGAGAATTTAGCGCCATACTTTTTAGCGACGGACTGAAGATACCTGTGGTCATCCGCATTCTCAAAACCCATCTGAACCATATTATGGTCAACATATGAAAGAGACAATTCTGTTCTGCATTTATCTACACCCATTGCTTCAAGCTGGAGGAAAGCCATAGTACCTGTAGCATCCTGTGTCAGAGTCTGATCGATTCTTAAGGCAACCCTTTCTCCGGGTTCAGGTTTTCCTTCAACAATGTGTTCTCTAATGATTTTTTCCGATACTGTGAGCCCCATTACTTCCTCCAGGCTAATCTGTACATACAGAGTTCCGGTTCCTGCCGGGACTATGCAATTACATCGATTCTGCGATCAACTGCTGGAAACCTGTTCTTTAAGCCAGCCTGTCTCCACAGATTTCGGTCTTGTGATAGGCTCCATCATGGCACGGGAGATCACTGCCTGTGCACACATTCCCATGGTTCTTGAGACCGCGAAAAGGACGGTGTAGTACTCGAATTCGCTCATACCATAATGATAGAGCAATGCTCCGGATCCCGCGTCGACATTAGGCCAGGGGCTCTTTGCTTTTCCATGTTCTTCCAGAACATCAGGTACAATTTGAAAGAGCCTGTGAACAAGCTGAAGAACCTCGTCTTCCTTGAAATGTTTCATACCGAAATCACAGACTGCAGTGAAGCGCGGGTCGGTGACCCGGAGAACGGCATGACCGTAGCCGGGGATAACTCTTCCTGACTCGAGAGTTTCCCAGCACTCTTCCTTTATCTGTTCATCATCGGGCACTCCGCTGAACCTGTCGAGTATCCAGAGGACGAACTTTAGGCATTCCTGATTGGCAAGTCCATGAAGTGGTCCGGCTAGACCGTTCAAGCCTGCGGAAACAGAATAATAAAGGTCTGACAGTGCGGAGTTGACCACATGACAGGTAAAAGCACTTACGTTTCCTCCCTCATGGTCACAATGAAGGACAAGGTAGAGCCTCATCATATCCTCAAAAACAGCATCATTTTCACTTAGACCAAGCATGTGTGCGAAGTTTCCACCCCAGTCCAGTCTGGGATTTCTTGGAATGCGTGGTCCTTTATCAAATCTCATGCGGTAGATACCAGCGGCTATTTCCGGAAGCCTTGACAGTATAATGAGAGCATCTTCAAGAGTTGATTCCCAGTAATTGGGTTTTTTTACGCCTGAATCATACGCTATTTTGAATCTGGATTCCCTCTGCATGGAGAGAATAGCAAGGCTGAACATTGCCATAGGATGTGAGTTCTTCGGCATTGCTTCAAGGACATTCCAGACATAAGCTGGCACTTCAGCCCTTTCATTGTATTCCTCCTGCAGTTTGGCGAGAGCTGCTTCATCAGGCAGTTCTCCCGTCATGAGAAGGAAGAATATTTCCTCGGGGATCCTGTCGGTCAGCTCCAGAATGGGTATTCCGCGGACTATGAGGCCGCTATCAGGGTCAACGAAGGATGTATTACAAAGCAGACCTTTAACTCCGCGAAGTCCTCCATATACCTGACTCAGCTTCACGTCAGAGACAATATGATCACCGTGTTCGGCAACAATTTCGCGAGCTTCTTCACGCCACGCAGGAATCTTTCTGCGAAGAATATTTCTCAAATTTGCCATTGTTCCTCCTTAGTATCAAGCTTAAATCAGATATTGACAATTCATTATAATATTGATTATTCAGAAAACAAGGAGGCTCGAAATGACGGAATTCAGAAAAGTGAATATTCCAGTAGGTGATCTGATTGAGATAAAAAACGGTAAACCGGTTATCGGTGATCATCCGATCATCGGGTATCTCAGGGGTGATGGAATCGGTCTTGATATTACACCGGTTATGCAGAATGTTGTTGATAAGGCGGTGAATAAAGCCTATGACGGAACAAGGAAGATTGCCTGGTGTCCGCTGTATGCGGGACTACAGGGACTTCAACACTATGGAAATGAATTTCCGGATGAGACAGTAGAGGCCATCAGACATCTAAAGGTTGCCATTAAAGGTCCCTATACAACTCCGATAGGTGAAGAAACTCATGTTTGTCTGTATTGCGCTCATCAGCAGTATCATCCTGGAAAATGTGATAAATGCGGGAAAGATGATGGTGTCTGCGAGCGGTTCCGTTCTATCAATGTTCGCTTTCGCCAGCATCTTGATCTTTATGCATGCATCCGCCCCGTCAGATACTTCAAAGAGGTACCATCTCCGAACAAGTACGCAGATAAAGTGGATTTCATGCTTTTCCGCGAAAACACAGAAGATGTTTATGCAGGATTTGACTTCGAACGCGGAAGCGATACCGCGCTTGCGATAATTGAACTCATTAAAGAGAAAACGGGCAGGCAGATTCGCATCGATTCCGGTATCGGCGTGAAACCGATTTCCGTCTTCGGTACGGAAAGGCTTGTACGGAAAGCGATACAATGGGCAGTTGAGCATGATCTTCCATCGATCACTCTTGTCCATAAGGGCAATATCATGAAATTCACTGAAGGTTCATTCTGCAAATGGGGTTATGAATTAGCAAAGCGGGAATTTGGTGATGTCACCATTACTGAAAAAGTACTCTGGGATGAATTCAATGGCGAAATGCCCGAAGGAAAAATCCTGATAAAGGACAGGATTGCCGATTCGATCTTCCAGCAGATCCAGACCCGTCCGGAGGAATACTCTGTTCTTGCTCTTCCTAACCTTAACGGTGACTTTCTTTCCGATGCAGCGATCGCTCTTGTCGGCGGATTAGGACTTGGCCCGGGAGCGAATATGTCGGATGATATCGCTCTTTTTGAGGCTACTCACGGTACTGCGCCAAAATATACGGGCATGGATAAGGTCAATCCCGGTTCATTGCTGTTATCAGCAGTTATGATGCTTGAGTATATGGGCTGGGAAGAAGCTGCGAACATGATAGTGCACGGAATTGAGAGATCAATAATTGACGGTTTTGTTACATACGATCTGGCTCGACTGATGAAGAGGGAAGGAAGAGAGGATGTTACCGAGGTATCCTGTTCAGGCTTCGGCAACTCCATTATTGAGCGTATGTGATCTGTACTATTCACTTTTATTCTATTAGTATCCATATAATATGAATGAATTAGTTAAGTAAGTTATGCCGGGCGTGGGATTGAATTACGGCTCATATCGCACTCTGGTTTTTCTTCTGAATTGAGCGGCTCGGATTATAGATCATTCATGCATACTGCAGTTTTGCATGTCGATTATTCGTGAGCTTCACAAGCGAACGACGGTCGCTTCTCCGACATTGCAGTAACGCTCTGGTACACATGTAAGAATGATGATCTGACATTCTTTCCCAGCCTTGGCAAGAACCGCTCCCATCAATTTAAGTCGCTCCGGGTCTGTATTCCCCAATGCATCATCAAGTATGAGAGGAGCCCCACCATTCTCGGAAACGGTCATCGCACAGGCCAAGCGAGATATCAGCATGTGTTCTCTTCACCATTCCGAGTTCATCGATGACATTGAATAATTCACCAACATCAAAAAGTACTTACAATGTCGATATCAATAGAAAGCCGTCTGGGAAAGGGCATGAGCACGACCATGCTTGTTCCACCCTTGAATACGAAATCAAACTCACCTATTTCCACGAGCTTTGCAAGTAATTCCAGGGCGTGAATGCATTTCTCAAGCAACCCAGGGTCTGCAACCCCGAGATCAATCCGTTTACTATCTATCCATTTCTTTGAGTAACAATGATTTATAATCAGTGTAGGATTCCTTGGTTCATCTTGAATATACTAAATCCACTTTCGCGCCTAAGAGGAAATGGTATATTCTGAGTTGCCAAAGATCTCTTCCAGTTTAACTTTTCTATATAGCGGAAAGTTCTTTTCCAGAACAGATATAATTTCGCTTACAGGTTCAGTATTAACTTCAAATTCCTGCTCTATTGTTGAATACCATCCGCGTCCGGCACTGTAGATAACAGTTTCAACCATAAGTTCGTGCATATACTGCTTGAGCGATTTCGGATCCACGGTCCTTTCGTTCTCCGCCAAAGCTTTTTGAACATCTTCCAGAGAATAATATTTGTGCTGACCGGACAGCGCAGGAATCACTTCTTCTCGCAGATACTGTTTTGCATTCTTAGCAGTCACTTTTCCTCCACAGTTGCAATCTCGTCTTGCATGCTACGAAATAGTCTATGAATATCCATTCCCTTCCTCAGCAATACGACCAAGCTCATGAATAGCATCGAACAGGGCTTGAGTATACCTTTCCTGAACTCCTTCTGAAAAGAAGTGCCGGGTCATTGCCAACTGCCTAGTTCCTGTATGGAGGAATTTCATTCAGGCTCCTCTATCGAACTCGGCACGAAAGTTGTCCGGTGTATTGTCGAGATCGAAGGTCTTCTCACTTCGGTAACCCAGGGTGTTCAGCAGACCAATGAACGCAGTGCGCAGATCCGCGCCGGAAAAAGCCTTGAGCGCTGTTTCAATTTGCTGTCAAATATTGTGTTCATAATGAATCAGCCCTTGCCTGATATTCTGATATTCTCTTCCAGGAATCGCTCCATATCCTCTTTGCTGGGCAGTTCAAGCTGATACTTGGAAACGAACAGGTTGTTGTCCATGCCAGCCAGAGCGTACTCAACCAGTGCGTAATCTTTCTTCGCACAAAGAAGAATACCTACTGGGCGGCTGTCACCTTCCTGCATCATGTTTTTCCGGTACCAGCTGACATAGGTGTTCAGCTGACCGATGTTCTCATGGGTGAACTTCTCAATCTTCAGATCAATCAATACATGGCACTTCAGTATCCGGTGGTAGAAGACAAGATCGATGAATCCATAAGTGTTGCCTATGAGAATACGTTTCTGCCTTGCTTCGAAACAGAAGCCATGTCCAAGCTCCAGCAGGAAATCCTGCAGTTTGTCAAGAAGAGCATCCTCAAGATCGGATTCGCTCATAACCTCCTTTGATTTGATCCCGAGGAACTCAAAGATATATGGATCGCGAACTACCAGTGCGTTTGGGGTTTGCTCGGCTCCAGCATGTGTTATTTCAGCCAGTTTTTTCTTGTTCAGGGAGAGACCGGACCTCTCAAAGTACAGGCTGCCTATCTGGCGTTTGAGTTCCCGAACGGACCAGTTTCCGCGAATACACTCTATCTCGTAGAAAGTACGCTTCAACGGATCATCAATTTGAATGAGTTCTGCGAAGTGGCTGAAAGACAAGGAGCTAATCAATTGCTCTGGAGGAATATGCAATCTGGGGGACACCGTCCCCTGGTTTGCTATGGCACTTGCACTCTCGGATTCGGGAGACAATGAATCCCGAATTGCGGATGGAAGCTGTAACAGTGCATTCGGCAGCATGTTGTGGAATTCGGTAGACACCGTCTCCCGAATCTGAGGATATGTTGTATAGAATTGCCGAAATCTGCGAAGCTCTCGGGCTTCAGTTCGTTTCATCCCTTCATTATGAAGCCGCTTAGCGAGGTCATTTAGAAGATTTTCTCCGTATTCCGCCCTGTCGGAACCATTCTGTTCGTATTCGCGGATGTAGAAGCCGATGGTCCAGTTCCTTAGAGTAAGACTGATATTGATCGCTCTGCCTGCCCTGGCTGAAAGATGCTCGTGCACTTTCCGAATGGCAGACACAAGCGTATTGAAATCCATCTTGGTGCTTTCTTCTGCCATCAACTCTCCTTGATAACGAGCCAGGTGATAAGGTCGAAATCTGAATTGTCATTTGCCTGTGCCAGTCTGTCTGGAATGACAAAATCACGGCCGGTCTGAAGCCCGGCAGCAGTTCGCTTCTGGAAGGTGCGGACGATAGAGCTGACTGCTTTGGTCAGCAAATCGCTGTACATGTCCATCTTCGCACCATCATTCCATGGAACCATCTTCTTGCTCTTCCGAGTCACTACCTCGTATCCACTCGTCGATCTCTTCTTTCCGAAACTTCCATAAACGGCCGATCTTGTGCCCTGGCATATTTCTCTTACTTATCCATCTATATACGGTATCCCGCTTGATACCGAGATAGACTGCGATCTCATCTACAGAGTGCCATCGATCCTCCATTGTTATCTCCACTCTCGCTTGACTCAACAGGATAGTATGCAATAACCTTCTGCTGTCGAGTCGCGGTTCTGCTAGCAGTTGTACTGTCAGAAGCGTACTTCATCCAAGTAAATCTATGATGAACATTTGAATAAGATATCAGTTTATAGTCTACTGTCAAGCAGTATTTCCTATTATGCTATAAGTATTATCGATTCTGTCAGATTTGCTCTTGGTCGCGTTCCGGGCGGCCAAGATGGATTGAAGGTTCCGTTCACTTCCCTAAGCGGTGGCACCCGGGAACAGATATCGATGATATCTCGCTTGGCCTGTGCGATGACCGTTTCCGAGAATGGTGGGGCTCTTCTCATACTTGATAATGCATTGGGGAATACAGAACCGGAGCGGAGTGGTTGGCGGAGCTTATGAGCATAGCATAAGCTGTGACAACCGCTCCGCTCCGGTTCTGTCGGTCGCCCCACCCACCGCGCGAGCATCAATA
>CBDVBK010000034.1:0-36615 GCA_965372215.1 uncultured bacterium
GATCGTTAGATCACACCGTAAGGATTATCCGCAGTTCTAAAAGCATCCACCACGGCATACCAGAGTAAACATGGAATAAGGGCCGGAGCAATGTATGCCCCGGCCCCGTCCTTATCGGGAGAGCAGGCTAGGCCCCGCGCTCCCTGCATTTGTATTTGTTTCCTACCATGTGCACCTCCTCTGCCTGGGTTTCGGATATCAGAGGGCTGAGCTAGGCCAGCACCTCCGTGCGTATGACCTTTTCTTTCCTCATGTGCACCTCCTTTCAGTTGGAGTTGGTAAAGGTAATAGACTAAAAGGTCTGTTCACCTGTCAAGCAGGGTTCTTTGTCGCTGATTTATTCTTCGGATACGAATGCTTCACCGTTCCATATGTACGTGACAGATGTTCTCTGTGTCTCAACATAGTCATCTGCGTTATCTTCCCATTCTTCCAGAACCCCTTCAATTGTGACTTCGTTGTCTACTCCTCCGGAGTCGGATGGGAGTACGAATGTCTCATTGAAGTGATAGCAACCCGCATCGAACTGTGAACTGGCATGCGGTCCCATATAAAGATCTGTACCGGTCCATGCGAAAAGGACGTCGCGATTTTCATATCCACAGGCTTCGTAGATAAAGGAGAGCTCTATCAGGTTTACAATTTCTGCAAATCCGTCAGGTTGAAGTTCCATCCCTCTGATGCAGTAACTGTATGGAGACTGGCCGGAACCTGCGCTGACCGGACGGAAAACCTGTTCCGCCAGGATCTCATCCGAACTGATTATTCTCGCTGCCGCTATGAAGCAGTGTTCCTCAGGGTTGAATCCGGTGACTGTAAAAACAAAAAGCGTATCGCCGCCGAGTGCAAGGCTGGTCATTGCAAGATCGGGTCCGGGAATATAGCCGGTACATTCATTACCATCGTATTCAAACACGGCTTCATACCAGTAAAATGGCATTCTATCCGGTAATGTGTCCTTTCCCATCGATTCTGTTATTTCAAGTTCAGTTCCCATTGGAAGCCTGAAACCCTGCGAGCAATCAATATCCGGATAAGAAAGGATCACGGCAGTATTCGAGAATACAACCGTTCTGTCATCTGTGAAATCTCCGTACCAGTAATCCCCATGTACTGCTGAAGAAGCTATCAGTACAAATGATACAGCAATCAGCTTCATTGAAATCATATTAATATTCATCTTAATTGCTCCCGACTGTTAATTGTTATTTAAGATGGGGCTAGCTGTCGATTACTTCCTGAAGCACATATGCTACCTGTGAAATTGAATAAGGCTTGCGCATGACTCCCTTGAAGCCGTGTGTCTCATAATCCGACATCACAGGGTCTGTTGAGTAACCGCTTGATACTATAGCACGTACATCCGGATCAATTGAAAGTAATTCCTTCATTGTATCCGCGCCGCCCATACCGTTCGGAATTGTCAGATCCAGGATCACCGCGCTGAAAGGATTTCCGTTTATCATGCTGTTGCTGTACTTCTCTATGGCTTCATTACCATTAACAGCACATTCAACTTCATATCCAAGACGGTTAAGTATTGCTTGTACTGTATCCCTGATGATTTCCTTGTCGTCCATTATGAGTATTCTTCCTTCAGTCACAGTGAGGAAATCAATTTCCATCTGCTTCTTTTCCATTATATCGGATACTGAAGGAAGATATATGATGAAAGTACTTCCGGAGTTGATCTCACTCTCGACCAGAATATGTCCATGATGTTTGTGTATGATCGAATAGGCCGTTGACAGACCAAGACCGGTTCCCAGCTGCTTAGTAGAGAAGAATGGGTCGAAAATTATGGTTAGCTGTTCTTCAGGAATACCTATTCCTTCATCTTCTATCTGTATTTTGATATATGAATCTTCTTCAAGCGGGATAATGCTGTTATCGGAGATATCTATGTTTTCCGCGGATATGAGTATTCGACCCCCTTCAGGCATTGCCTGATTTGCATTGAGAATAATGTTGTTAATCACCTGTGTGATCTGTCCCGGGTCAGCGTTTATCAGCTGGAGGTCTTCAGAGAAATTGAATTCGGCGATAACATTTGAACCGCTGAGGATGAAGTTGCATGATTCCTGAAGCAGAGTTGTGATTGAAACCAGATCCTTTACCGGCTCTCCTCCCTTCGAGAAAGTCAGGAGCTGTCTTGTAAGAGTGGACGCTTTGCTTGCTGCATGCTCCGAACTGGTGAGTATCTCGTAGATATTGCTTCCTGGTTCAACCATCAATCGAGCAAGTGAGATATTTCCTATGATCGCCGAAAGGAAATTATTGAAATCATGAGCGATTCCGCCCGCGAGTATTCCGAGTGATTCCAGCTTATCCATCTTGCTCTGTTCCTCGTCGAACAGCTTGAGAGCCGTTATGTCTCTACCGACTCCGAGAACTGCGTATTCACCGTTGTACGTGATACTCTTTGCTGAAAACTCTATGTACCTTTCTTCACCGTCCTTTTTCACTGCTCTAACCTGAAATACTGAGGGAACATCAGCTCCGCTTGCTCGTAATAATTCATATTCGCGGATTCTCTCCAGGTCTTCCGGATGAGCCAGCTCCCAGAATTTCATGCCGGACAGCTCCGCATTTGTGTAGCCTGTCATATCACATATTCGATTATTGACGAAGAGAAAACCACTTTCAGCATAGATATAGATCCCGTCATGAATGTGCTCGACGAGAGTCCGGTATTTTTCTTCGCTTTCGCTGAGTTCCGCGGTTCGATTCCGGACAAGTTCCTCAAGGTGGAAACGGTGGTTTCTAAGTTCTTCCTCGATTTCCTTACGACGGGTAATATCTCTGACTGTGGCCTGGAGCATGGTATGTCCGTGGAGTTCGATCCTGCTCAGGAGTACTGAAGCCTGGAAAGTTACTCCATCAGTTTTTTGATGAATCCACTCGAAGAGATTTGAACCTGTTTTCACAGCGGATTCTATCATCATTTTGGCTTTGATTGATGAAATCTGACCGTCAGGCTGATATTCAGGGGAAAGTTCCCATGGTCGCCTGGATGTAAAATCACTTTCACCTTTGCATCTGAACAGTTCTATTGTAGCCGGGTTGCCGGCTGTGAAAGACCAATCCGGTGGTGCCAGCATCATGATTGCGTCTCTGGAGGAATCGAAAAGAGTTCTGTATTTCCGTTCGCTTTCCAGAAGCTGCTTTTCCGCTTCAAGGCGTATTGTAATATCCTCGAAGCTCAGGAGTATCAGTCTTTCTCTGTCCGGTTGCTGCGCAGTATCTGTTGCGTGCAGAGACATAGCCCTGTTACCGATATGAATCAGATCCAGATTGACTTCATATTCATTGAAATCCTGGTGTATGGAGAGCAGTTCATTGAGCAGTTGTTTCAGTTCCGGGATATTCAGAAACCGTTTGCCAATTGAGAAGATCGACTGATCATATACAGCTGAAAGATCTATATTGAATACCTGAACAAAACTCCGGTTTGCGAAAACACACTTCAGATCAGAATTCAGAATCAGGATGGGCTCTCGAACTGCGGCGATAATGTTCTCGTAAAATTCAAGATCATCAGATGCTCCAGGAACTGAGCAGGATTCTTCAGGGTTCATTTTACTGATATGCTGACCGGGTTCAACCAGTTTCTCAGGTTGATCATTTCTGTTTCTGTCATGATCATCCATAATTGTTCCTCGCAGTAGAGAATAAACTTATGTATTGCTGTCATATAATAATCAGGCATAATAAAGCAAGTGCGGATAAAAGTCGGAAAGACCTGTACACGAGGGCATGAACGCTGATTCCCGGTATGAAGTCATACCTGAGATGAATGATTTCTGAACTGAACGGGTACACGAGACAAATCCAGTTCTATGAGTCTGTTTCCATAGCCGGGACAGTGAATTTCAGATGGCGGACAATCTGAGACATTCCGCTGCTTCCTCAGGGGTGATGTCCCTCTGGGATTCGGCAAGCATTTCGTAACCCACCATGAACTTGCGGACTGAAGCCGATCGAAGAAGGGGAGGGTAGAAATGAGCGTGGAGATGCCATGATCTGATGTCTCGAGGGTTTAAAGGCGCCATATGCCATCCTGAGCTGAAGGGCATCGGTGTTTTGAAGAGGTTGTCATACGCTATAAGAAGCTGCCTCCATATTACCGCGAGAGAACCCTTCTGTTCACTATCCAGTTGTAAAAGAGACGCTGAATGATGTTTTGACAGAAGCACCGTTTCGAATGGCCATTCAGCCCAGTAGGGTACAAGTACGGTCCAGTGGTCATTTTCAAGGACGATACGTTTACGTTCAGCCAGCTCGTAATTCTGAACTTCGCATAGGAGACATATTCCATTGTCACGGAGATACTTCGCCTGGTGATAATCCTCGGAATCGATTTCACCCGGAACGGATCCTGATGCCCAGATCTGACCGTGCGGATGGGGGTTGCTGCAGCCCATCATGAGCCCCCGGTTCTCGAATATCTGTACATAGTTTATTCCGGGATTATTCATCAGTTCATCTATCTGATCAACCCAGGTTTTAATGATGGCAAGAAGCGATATGTCATCGAGATCGGAAGCAGAGATGTTGTGGAGGGGTGAATAGCAGATAACCCTGCAGATGCCGGTTTCCATCATTCCCTGTCTCCATGGTGGAGTGTTCTCGAATGAATCGTCTACGCTGTACATCAGGGCGGGGAAATCGTTATCGAATACGAATACTCCGTCATAATGAGGATTCCGTTCTCCATTTGCTCGAAGGTTGCCCGGGCAGAGGTAGCAGTCAGGGTCGAATTTCTGCAGTGCGATACGATTTTCAGGGGTCTCGACACTTCCGTGCCACGGTCTTGCTGAGCGATTCGGTGAAACCAGTACCCATTTTCCGGTAAGAGGGTTTCTTCTTCGGTGAGGTTTTCCGTAATTCATATCAGGTTCCCTTCACAGGACATTATTCCGTCAATACTTGAAACCTTCAGTGCCGTTCCGTTTCGACCGGTTTTCATTCTGTAGTCTGACAGAGTCGCCTTGATGAATTCCTCAGCCGTATCCCCTTTCACAAAATTGACCGTACACCCTCCGAATCCTCCCCCCGTCATTCTTGCTGCGATACAGCCGGGAGCATGACGTGCTGCTTCCACCATGCTGTCAAGTTCAGGGCAAGTAACCTCGAAGTCGTTTTGTAAACTCCTGTGGGATTCCTTGAAAAGCTGAGCCATATGTTTTTCGTCCGATGCCTTAAGTGCTTGTACGGCTTTAATTACTCTCAAGTTCTCTGAGACTACATGCCTGCATCGGCGCAGGAGCACACTTGTACTGCCGGTGACCTTTTCAAGCTGATCGAGATCACTGCAGGACACATCACGTAATGAGGTGAATTCTCTTCCTGTCTGTCTGTATAGCTCAACGGCCTTTGCACATTGCAACCGTCTTTCGGAGTATTCCGAAAAAGCCAGATCGTGCCTTACTCCGGTGTCCAGTACAACGAGAGACCACCCGGCGGGAAGCGGTATTTGATCAGTCTGAAGTGACTGGCAGTCGATAAGAAGGGCGTTGTCTTTCCGCGAGAAGAGTATTGAGAATTGATCCATAATCCCGCACTCCACTCCGGCGTACTCATGTTCCATCCCCTGCAGTGTTCGGGCGAACTCGAGCGGCTGGAGTTCAATTCCGTTCAGCCTGGCGGCAATAGAACCCAGACCAGCGGCAAAGGCTGCAGAGCTGCTCAAACCGCTGCCAACCGGAAGATCGTTTTCTACAAGCAGATTCATTCCAACCGGATCATCCACACTTCTTAGAACTGTACGGATAATTCCCTCCGCGAAGCGCTTCCATCCCGTCTGCGAAGGATTCATTTCATCCAGAGGGTAAAACCGGTGCTGCTCTTTGAAGGCAGTTGAATAAACTGTAATCAACCTGTCCGAACGGATTCGTCCGGCAATATGAACGTATCGGTTTATTGCAACGGGAAGGACAAGTCCGTTGTTGTAATCCGTATGTTCGCCGATGAGGTTTACGCGGCCTGGAACCGAAATCCGGTCGGGTAACTCTCCCTTACCAAAGATATCCTTGAATCTGTGCCGGTTTACAGCTGACATATCATTATATCTTTTCAACAATTCTTAAGGTTTTCCGATATCCAGACAAGCATTCCACCCGGTCGCCTGTTGTTCCACAGGCAGTACGGGATTGCTCTGATTTCCACCGGGATGGTTTCTGTTACTCCGGGTCTGTACAGGTGATCAGCCCACCCTTTTCCCTTCCTGATACTGGCGGTACCTGTGATTATGGTGCATCCTCCAAGGAGGTTCTCATCATACTCAGCCTTGAGTTCAGCTGACGGGTCCAGACAGATGTCATTCAGGTTCGGTGTATTGTCCTCTTCTTCAAGACAGTAAACGATCGGACCTCTCATGATTGCAGTCTTTCCACAGTTATTCCGTACTTTCGGATGGGCCTCGATTTTCAGAACAGGCATGGGTAGAGTGAGTTTCAGCGTATCGCCTTTGCTCCACAGTCTGCGCATATGTGAGTACCCATTGCTTATCTGAAGCTGTTTGATTTCCTTTCCGTTGAGTTCCAGAGATGCTTTTTCGCACCATCCAGGAATCCTCAGTGACACTGAGAATTCAACAGGCTTTTCAGGATCGATGAACAGGGTAACTTTTTCCCTCCAGGGATATTCCGTATCCTGGCGGATCTTTACCCGTACTCCTTCCATTACGACATTCGCGGTGCTGCCGGCATACAGATGAACGTACAAGCTGTCGTTACCGCTTGAATAAATGTATTGACCAAAGGAAGATAAGATACGCATTATATTTGTAGGACAGCAGGAGCAGTTGAACCATTCCTGACGAGAGTATCTGTAATTGTTTTCCGGACCTGATTGTGCCATGGCATGTCCGGGACGGACTTCGAGAGGATTTGTATAGAAGAATCGTGTACCATCAAGCGAGACACCGCTCAGAACACAATTATACAGGCTCCTTTCCATTGCATCAGCATACTTTCCGTTGGGTTTCTCATCAATACGCAGCATCCTGTGTGCCCAGAAGACAAGGCCGATTGCGGCGCAGGTCTCGGAGTATGCGGTTTCATTCGGCAGATCGTAATCTGCGGTGAAGCTTTCTCCCCGCTCAGTTGATCCAACTCCCCCGGTTATGTACATCCTTTTTTCAGTTACATTGCGCCAGAGGAAACGACATGTTTCAGCAAGTTCAGTATCACATGTTTCAGCCGCGACATCAGCCATTCCGCTGTAGAGATACATTGCTCTTACCGCGTGTCCGACAGCCTCTGTCTGTTCCCGGACGGGCAGATGAGCCTGCCAGTATTCGTAATTCTCCGCTGGATCTTCTTCCCTGGATGCGGATTCCAGATCGTAGTAATGCGGTCTGGTGCCCCGCTGGTTCAGGAAGAAGGCAGCAAGTTCAAGGTAGCGATTCTCACCAGTTGCTCTGAACAGCTTAACCAGTGCGAGTTCAAGCTCCTCATGCCCGGGGTATCCACGCTTCTGTCCTGCTCCGTTGCCGAAGACGGAATCGATACAGTCCGCATATCTAATAATGATATTGATGAATTTGTCATCACCGGTTGTATCGAAGTGCGTCACGGCCGCCTCGATCAGATGACCTGCGCAGTACAGCTCATGTCTGTCCCGGAGGTTGGTCCATCGGTTGTCCGGTTCTACCGATGCGAAATAGCTGTTAAGGTAACCGTCCGGTTGCTGGGCTTTTTCCATCAAATCAATAACGTTGTTAAGATTCTCTTTCAGCTTCTGGTCCTGATGGAAGTAGAGACTGCATGCCGAAGCCTCCATCCATTTTGCTACATCCGAGTCCCAGAATATGTGCGGTCTGCATGGATCTCCGTCCTTCCAGTCAAGCTTCCATGCGTCCAGACGTCCTGTATTTCTGCACTGCTCATATCCGAGCGGGACAGTTACCATTCTATTTGTCTCTATCCTCGGCGACCAGAACAGGTCATCGACCGATACCCTGTGGAACGGAACCGGGATTATGTGATCTGTCTTCATATTCTATTTCACCTCGATCCATTTCAAAATCCTTCTGTCCCGGTACAATATGTAAAGTATAGTGTGTGTGTTAGAATCATAATGCTCTTGACATGAAGTACGGATACAAGTCTAATATTGAATAAAAGAGCTATTGTCTTGGCCAGGGGTTTATCTATCAGGATTAGCTTGCGGGTGTAACTCTCTTGCAGTAAGAATATTATGTCCTGCAGCTGTCCGCAGATCTGTCAGGAATCGAAAATGATTGAAGTCGGAAGAGAATACATTGATGATCTTACCGGTCTTTACAATCGTCGTTTTCTCAGAGTAAAGTCCGGTGAGTACTTTCAAATAATCGACAGGGAAGCTTCTCCCACATCGATTCTTCTTATCGATCTCGATCATTTCAAGAATGTTAACGATACTTACGGTCATTCGAAGGGCGACACGGTTCTTGTGGAGTTCTCCTCGTTTCTTGAGGATCTTCTCAGGAGTAATGATTCGGTATTCAGATACGGAGGAGACGAGTTCGTATGCGTTCTTCCGGGGACGGGCTATGAACAGGCTGAAAGGATTTCCCGCCGGTTCATAGAAAAATGCCGTGATAAGGAGTTTTCCAGGATACGCCTTACGATGAGCATAGGGATAGCATCCTGTCCTGACGATGGAAAGGACTGGGTCGAGCTTTTCAATACTGCTGATCAGCGTCTTTACAGCGCAAAGAGACATGGTCGAGACAGGATAGGCACTCCCGAGACCGGTGTACGCAATCTGATAATTCCCACGAAGGAGATTGTCGGGCGTAACGATGAACTTTCCGAAGTAATGCGTTATGCAGAATCCTCTTCGGATATTCAGGGAGGAACATTCTGCATCAGCGGCGAGATCGGTGTAGGCAAATCCAGGTTTGTCAGAGAGATCATTGATTCGGAACGATTCAGACCCTTCCGGTTTCTCGGCAGCATGCTTTCCGCCACCACTCATTCCATTCCCTACTTCCCGTTCCGGGAGCTTATCCGTTCGATAGTCCGGATGAGCGATGGACTGAATTTAGAGGATATCCCTCAGACTTACAGGATAGAGCTTACGAAGATCGTTCCCGAGCTGTCGGACTATCTTGCCGAGAGCGCCGGAGAAGTTCTCATGGTTGATAAGTTCCGGCTGTTCGAAGGAGTGAGAAGGCTTCTTGAGCAGCAGGTCGCCACCGGCCCTCTCATCATCTCTCTTGATAACATTCACTGGGCGGACGAAGGTTCGCTTGAACTTCTCCATTACATTATCAGAGCGTTCCATGGAAGCCCCATACTGTTCCTTCTCATCTACCGTGTTGAAGAAGCGGGCAAGGAGTGTTTTCAGAGGGTACTCAACAACATGTCCCGAGAAGGTCTGTTCAGCCGTATCACACTTGAGCCTCTTGGTGAGGCTGACTTATCCAGGATGCTCTCCATGATAATAGACAGGATACCATCTCATTCTCTCACCGGTTACATTTACAGGAAAACGGGAGGTAATCCGTTCTTCATCGAGGAACTGATGAAGTCCCTTCATGAAAGCGGAGCTCTGTACTGGAATTCTGACAGCTGGGCATTCCGTGAAGAGATGGCTGACAAAATTCCCCATTCAATCGAAGACGTGATTGACAGGAAGCTCGGCCTTATGTCCGCTGAGGCGAGGAGCCTCATGGAGCATGCTGCTGTAATAGGCCGCGAATTTGATTTCGGTTTCCTGCTGGAAATGACCGAATGGAACGAGGGGCAGCTCTTTGACATGATTGATGAAGCAAAAGAGATGGGGCTTCTCAAGGAGTATAACGGGGAACGGTTTTTCTTTTCCGAGGATGTCATAAGAGAAGTTGTATACAACAGGATCAACATGGCTAAACGGGGGCGGCTTCACCTGGCTGTTGCCGGGAAAATATTGGATTCCCACAGGGAAAAAGTGGAGCAGGTTATAGAGGATCTGTCCCTGCATTTCTACCTTGGAGGAGATACGGACAGAGCAATAAAGTACAGCATTTCAGCTGGTGACAAGGCAAGAGAATCATATGCGTACACAGAAGCTGTGGAGTATTATAACAGGGCTGTTGAATGCTTTGACAGAAAAGATACAGGCTGGAGCAGGGAAAAGATCGAATGTATTATGAACAGAGCCGCGGCACTTAGTGTTCTCGGTGAGAATGAAAAGGCTATTCGCGAACTGGAGGAAGCCATCAGCCGCTCGTGTGAATTAGAAGACAGAGAACTTGAAATTGACGGTCTTCTGAAGATATGCAGACCGTATCTTGACACTGCCAGATATGACAGAGTCCTGGAGATAGCTGAAAAAGCTGAAACACTCTCAAAAGATATTAATAACATGGAGAAAGTTGCGGATTCCCTTGATAATTCCGGTCTTGCCTGCTGGTACCTGGGCAGGTATCATGATGCAGTGAAATATTATGAACAGGCAATGAAAATTCATGAAGCAACTGAGGGAAAAACAATTAATCCCTCAACACTTAACAACATCGGCGCTGTCAACTGGAATCTTGGTGAGTATGAGAAGGCTATGGACTGTTTCAAGCGTTCACTGGAAATAACGGAACGAATAGGTGACATGAAAACGAAAGCGGCATGCCTCAACAACTGTGGTCTCATACACTGGGGATTCTGTGAGTACAAAAAGGCACTGGAGTACTTCATGCGCTCGCTTGAGATAACCGAAAGGATCGGCAACCGGAAATCAGAGGCCGCCAATCTCAACAACATAGGTAAAACGTATGAGTTTTTCTGTGAGTACGATAAAGCACTTGAATACCTTACTCGTTCACTTGCGATTACAAGGGAGATCGGTGACCGTGGAACAGAGTCAGCTATTCTAGCCAATATGGGTGATATCAACAGATTTCTTGGTGAGTACGAGAGATCTCTGGAATTAATCAGTGATTCAATGAGTATCAGAGAAATGACCGGAGACCGAAGAGGTGTAATGGAATGTCTGCTGAGCGAAGGTGATACTCTGCTTATGATGAACAGCCCGGAATCCGTCAGGGAATGCTATAACAAATCTTCCGAAATCGCTATTGAGATTGATTCCGTAGATCACAAAATGATAATGAAATACAGTATTCTGTCACTCGATTTGTTGCTTGATCCAAAAGAAGATGAACTTCCTGGAATAGAGGAAAGAATAAATGAGCTTTTATCATACATCGAGGATCCGGTTGGTATAAACCTCAAAGCCGCTCTTCATCGACTGTCCGGGAGACTTGATTCAAAAAGATGTGAATGGAGCGAAGCAGCTGAATCATTTGAGAAAGCACTGGTGATTTTTAAAGATATTGATGACAGCTATGAGCTGGCAATTACGCATTTTTACAATGGGCAGATGCTCCGGGAATCAGGTGATGAAGCCGGATCGAAGAAGAGTATTTCGAAAGCAGGGAAGATCTTCAGAAGGATTGGCGCAAAAGGATGGATGAAACATATTAATGCTTATGAATTGGTGTAAACAAAGTAGTGTAACGGGGTAATAATTTTGAGCAAATCAGATACTCTTAAAAATGATGAGATCAAAAAACTTCGTAAGAGAATCGCGGAACTTGAAAAATCTGAATCCGAGTTGGAAAAATCCAGGGAAACATTTGAACATGCTCTTACGGATTCACGTCGCCGCCAGACCGAGATAAAAGCACTGCTGGAATGCAACAAGTCCATACTTCGTCATCAGAGCTTTGAAGAGACTTTGCGATCCATATTTACTTCCTGCAGGAATCTCATCGGTGCGGAAATGGGGTATATTTCCTTCCTTTCAGAAGATCAGAGTGAAGAACAGGATGTGTATCTTGATGCAGGGCAGGGACTAGTAGCTCCCTCGAATTCCAGCATAATTCCCAGAAACAGGATTCAGTGGTCTGTAATCGAATCAGGTGAATCGCTTATTGAAAACGATTTTGAAAAATCTGAATGGGCCGGAAATCTCCCTTCAGAACACAAAAAAATTAAGAATATCCTATTTTCACCACTCAAAATAACTGAAAAAATCGTCGGAATCATCTGTCTGATAAATAAAAACGGAGGTTTCGATGAAAATGATCTCAGACTGTCTTCCGTGTTCAGTGAATTCGCCGCAATAGCAGCTATCAACAGTAAAACCATTGATTCTCTTGAAAAGAGCGAGGAAAGGTTCAGATCCGTAACGGAAAGCGCGAAAGAAATAATAATAACAACTGACCTTGAAGGGAAAATAATACAATTAAATAGATCGGCATGTGATAATTTCTGGTACACTGCCGATGAGATTGTCGGGAAGAGTGTAGAGACAATTATCCCGGAATTGATGGAGAACGCGCGCTTCCTTGGAATAATAGAACCTGATTCCTCTGAGGACTTCTGGCAGATCGAAAGCAATTTCGAGATTCAGGGTTTTAGAAAAAATGGATCGGAATTTCCTCTTGATCTTTCGATCTCAATCTGGAAGACCAGTGAAGGAAAATTTCTTACGGTAATCGGACGGGATATTACCGAACGGCGGCAGATGGAAGACGAACTTCTGAAGATCGCGAAACTTGAATCGCTGGGTGTCCTTGCCGGTGGTATTGCACATGATTTCAACAACGTACTCATGGCGATTATCGCGAATATTTCTCTCGTAAAAATGCATATTCCAACCGGAGGAAGAGTGTATGATCTGCTTCTGGATATGGAGAGAGCGGCTATGGGCGCAAAAAGCCTGACTCAGCAGATGCTGACATTTTCAAAGGGCGGAGCCCCTCTGAAAAAGATAGTGTCAATAGTAGAGCTTCTTGAAGTAACAGCCGACTTTGTGCTCAGAGGTTCGAATATTAAGTGCAGTTTCAATATTCATCCTGACCTCCTGGATGTGAATATCGATTTGGAGCAGATTAATCAGGTTATCAGTAATCTCGTTATCAACGCGAAACAGGCGATGAATAAAGGCGGTACGATAGAGATTGCAGCGTCAAACATAACAGTCGGCAAATTCGGCGAAGAATCAGGTGAAATACGACTGGAACGTTTCCTGAAGCCGGGACGATACGTTAAGGTATCAGTCAAGGACAATGGATCGGGTATTCGTGAAGAGGAAATAAGCAGAGTATTCGATCCGTTCTATTCATCAAAGCGGGGAGGAAGCGGTTTGGGTTTGTCAAGTTCCTTCTCAATCATGAGGAAACACGATGGTTATATTGATGTGGAATCCGATCCGGGAAAGGGAGCTGATTTTCATTTCTATCTTCCCGCTGTCACAGCTGCATCCGAGACCGGAAAAAAAACCCCTGACAGGCAGGAATGTGCGGGAAGAATACTGATCATGGATGACAGATTAATGATTCTTGACACTGTGAGCGAGCTTCTGGAGGGGTTCGGTTATGAAGTTGAAATATCTCAAAACGGTACAGAAGCTGTTGAGAAATACAGTAGAGCAATGGAATCAGGTAAGCCATTCGACGCTGTCATAATGGATCTTATTGTTCCGGGTGAGATGGGTGGACTTGAAGCAACAAGGAATATTCTCAAGATTCATCCGGAAGCCAGGATAATTGTATCAAGCGGGTATTCTACCGATCCTATCATGGCAAATTACAAAGAGCACGGATTCTTCAATATGCTTCCGAAGCCGTACAGTATTGCTGAAATGGATAAAATTCTTAAACAGGCAATTGACACAGGCAGCGGGAATCGAAAATGATTGAAGTCGGAAGAGAATACATTGATGATCTTACCGGTCTTTACAATCGTCGTTTTCTCAGAGTAAAGTCCGGTGAGTACTTTCAAATAATCGACAGGGAAGCTTCTCCCACATCGATTCTTCTTATCGATCTCGATCATTTCAAGAATGTTAACGATACTTACGGTCATTCGAAGGGCGACACGGTTCTTGTGGAGTTCTCCTCGTTTCTTGAGGATCTTCTCAGGAGTAATGATTCGGTATTCAGATACGGAGGAGACGAGTTCGTATGCGTTCTTCCGGGGACGGGCTATGAACAGGCTGAAAGGATTTCCCGCCGGTTCATAGAAAAATGCCGTGATAAGGAGTTTTCCAGGATACGCCTTACGATGAGCATAGGGATAGCATCCTGTCCTGACGATGGAAAGGACTGGGTCGAGCTTTTCAATACTGCTGATCAGCGTCTTTACAGCGCAAAGAGACATGGTCGAGACAGGATAGGCACTCCCGAGACCGGTGTACGCAATCTGATAATTCCCACGAAGGAGATTGTCGGGCGTAACGATGAACTTTCCGAAGTAATGCGTTATGCAGAATCCTCTTCGGATATTCAGGGAGGAACATTCTGCATCAGCGGCGAGATCGGTGTAGGCAAATCCAGGTTTGTCAGAGAGATCATTGATTCGGAACGATTCAGACCCTTCCGGTTTCTCGGCAGCATGCTTTCCGCCACCACTCATTCCATTCCCTACTTCCCGTTCCGGGAGCTTATCCGTTCGATAGTCCGGATGAGCGATGGACTGAATTTAGAGGATATCCCTCAGACTTACAGGATAGAGCTTACGAAGATCGTTCCCGAGCTGTCGGACTATCTTGCCGAGAGCGCCGGAGAAGTTCTCATGGTTGATAAGTTCCGGCTGTTCGAAGGAGTGAGAAGGCTTCTTGAGCAGCAGGTCGCCACCGGCCCTCTCATCATCTCTCTTGATAACATTCACTGGGCGGACGAAGGTTCGCTTGAACTTCTCCATTACATTATCAGAGCGTTCCATGGAAGCCCCATACTGTTCCTTCTCATCTACCGTGTTGAAGAAGCGGGCAAGGAGTGTTTTCAGAGGGTACTCAACAACATGTCCCGAGAAGGTCTGTTCAGCCGTATCACACTTGAGCCTCTTGGTGAGGCTGACTTATCCAGGATGCTCTCCATGATAATAGACAGGATACCATCTCATTCTCTCACCGGTTACATTTACAGGAAAACGGGAGGTAATCCGTTCTTCATCGAGGAACTGATGAAGTCCCTTCATGAAAGCGGAGCTCTGTACTGGAATTCTGACAGCTGGGCATTCCGTGAAGAGATGGCTGACAAAATTCCCCATTCAATCGAAGACGTGATTGACAGGAAGCTCGGCCTTATGTCCGCTGAGGCGAGGAGCCTCATGGAGCATGCTGCTGTAATAGGCCGCGAATTTGATTTCGGTTTCCTGCTGGAAATGACCGAATGGAACGAGGGACAGCTCTTTGACATTATGGATGAGATACTCGGAATGAGATTCCTTTCCCAGGGAGATGAGGAATCCTTCCGTTTTAAAGAAGATATCATAAGAGAAATAATCTGCAGCCGGATGAATGAATCAAGGAAAAGAAAATATCATCTGGATATTGGAGAAAAGCTGTTAAAAGATAATAAAGACTATCCGGAAAAGGTTGCGGAAGAGCTCGCGTTTCACTTCCACAATGGAGGAGATCAGTTAGAAACTGTTCACCACAGCATAATTGCCGGGAACAGCTCAAGAGACTCATATGCCAATCAGGACGCGATCAGGTTCTATACATGGGCTGCTGAAATACTTGAGATGGACTCTGAAAACATGACAGAAACGCTTGTTGAGTGCTTGAAGGAAAGAGCCGGTGTATATAATCTTGTAGGAGACAACGAGAAGGCCATTGAGGATATTTTCAGGGCAATAGACTATGCTGGAGAGACAGGGAACAGCGAGAAAGAAGCTGATTGCCTGGTAGCTGCCTCTGCTGTTTTTCAGGACACAGCAAAGTATTTGAAGGCGAAAGAATTGTCCACCAGGGCACTCGAGATTTACCGCAACAGTAATAACAGGTCGGGTGAAGCACAGTGTCTTATGAACATAGGCACAGTGAACCGTCTTCTGGGCAAGTACAATGAGGCGCTGGATTATTTCAGGCAATCACTGGATGTATCCTGTGATTCTTCCGATCATTCAGTTGAGATAAAAACACTTACCGGACTTGGAACTACATATGCCATGCTGGGAGAATATGATAATGCACTTGAGCACTATCATGCGTCCAGAGAACTCAGCGAAAGCACCGGAAGTCGGAAATCTCATGCTGCCATACTCAATAACATAGGAAATATATGTTACTTCAAAGGGGATTACTCAAAGGCTCTGGAGTGCTACAATCAATCGATGGAAACCAACAGGGAGATAGGAAATCGGAGAGCTCAGGCATCGATTCTCAATAATATGGCCGGGTTGAATTACAAGATAGGAAACTATGCCAAAGCTCTGAACAGCTTCCGGGAAGCCCAGCGAATTTCCTCTGATATTGGCGACCGGAAGGCAGAGGCCGCGACTCTCAACAATATAGGAACTGTTCAGATGCATCTTGGTAACAATAAGGACGCGATTCCTAATTTCATAAATTCACTCGATATAAGGAAAGAAATAGGTGACCGGAGCGGCGAAGCCGAGGGTTATGCAAATATTGGAGCCGTCAGGCAAAGGCTCGGGGAATATGCTGAAGCACATGAATTCTTTGAGCACTCACTTCGAATAAGGGAAGAGATTTCAGACCGTGAGGGGCACACAAAGATACTTTGCAACATCGGGTGT
Source organism: uncultured bacterium (assembly GCA_965372215.1). Lineage (GTDB taxonomy): Bacteria > Fermentibacterota > Fermentibacteria > Fermentibacterales > JCC-6 > Aegiribacteria. The sequence goes on from CBDVBK010000034.1 coordinate 16,518, forward strand.
GTATTTCTGGAAGAGAATGAGAGAGTACGGGCTGAAGCGTATTTCAGGATGGCCGAAACATTCGCGAGGGAGATCGGTTCAAAACCGCTGCTTGCCTGGGTTCTTGTCTGTCGCGCTCAGTTGAGCTTTGAAGAGGACGATCCAGCCGGTGTAAAACGGTATCTCGATGAGCTTGAAACTCACTCAGGTGAGTTTGAATCAAAAGAAATCAGTGCGGAAATACTTCTCATTTCCAGCAGGCTGTTTACTTTCGAAAATAAGACAGAGGATGCGAAATCCTGCATGAAACAGTCGATTGAGAGTTTTGAGGCGCTGGGGGATGATTATCTGATTGCCAGGGCTCTCTATTATAAGGGACTGATGCAGAAAGAATCAGGAAGAAAATCCGATGCCGACGCAAGCTTTCAAAGAGCCGGGGAAATATTCACCAGAATTGAAGCAAACGGATGGCTGGCCCGCCTGGGGTCAAACCTTGAATCTTGACCATCACACATGTTGATAGCATGAATATAGCATTAAAATAACTATACTTAATTGATTAAGAGATAGTTTAAACTCCTTTCGAACTGTATCCGTATTCGTTGCAGAGTATGAGTAAAAAGTGTATTGTTAAAATGATTTGAATGGCAAATTTGTCTTGTGTTGCTCTAAGACATCACAAGTATCTATCAACTGCCCTGGCTGATGACAATCCGAGTGTCCAGGCTGAACAGGAGGGTTCGATGAAATATCCGTTATTGTCCGATGCTGATTTGAAAGCCATAGACGCTCTGAAAGAGCATCACGGTGGAGCAAAGAAGATAGTCAGCACGATCAGGAAGATGAGAGATTTCGAAACAAGGAAACGCATCCTTGCCGAAAAGGGTTTCGGAAAAATGATTGAGGAAGCGGAAGCCTATGCGAAGGATTTTCCTCAGGTAAAGGATTTTGAGAAGGAAAACGGAATCATCTATAATGACGCTTTCGGAACCGGAACAAGCCAGGTATCAGGATTCCAGGGTGCAAAGGTCACCCACGAGTGCATCAGACGAATAGCTCAGAGTGCAGGGACTGGTGAGCCCTGTTTCGCTCCGCAGGAAATGATATCCGTTGTAGCCCTGACAGACAATTACATTTACAACGGTGACCTCCTGGCAACTCTCACAATGGCTGAGAACATTATGAAGGCCAGTAAGTTCTGCAGCACAAACCTGATCGGAATTCCGCAGCCCGAGGATCGCTTTAGAGAACTTGAAGCACTTACCGGTGAGAAATTTGAAAGATACGAATGCGAATGCGGAACCTGCGCGCTTACGCTGAAAAACCAGGGAACACCTTTCGGAAACTTCGGAGGAATAGAGGTCGCGAACAATAACCACCTGATCTATCTTGATGGCGTCACCCGCACCGCTCTGGCAACCGGAGGGGATTTTTTCCTGAATCCGAGCTGGAGCACAATTGTAGCAATCTGTTACTATGGACGGGATATCCCGAACCTCCATATAAAGATTTCCATGCTTCTGGCTACGCAGAACCCCATGCAGTTCAGAATGCTGCTCAATATCATGAACGAGTACATCCGCGATGATGGAACTTCGCCCATATATGAAATCAACATCGGCAACGGCTCAACCGCTGCCAACTTCATCCAATGTGCGCGGGAACTTCATGCGAGCGAAATCAAGGGGGTCAGCCTCGCTGCTCATATCTATATCAATCCCGACCTCGGTATGCCGAATTTCAACTGGACCGATCAGATGTTCAAAGTACTGGAAAGCGGCACCGATATGACCTTCAAATACGAGAGTGATGGAACATCCCATGAACTCGATACCATGGCGACTTACTTCATATCAGAGGAGGAGCGTGACGCGATCGCGAAGGATATCGGTGAGGTCATTTTCAACAAAGCCGTTCGTGCTTCGAAGGATGGCAGGGCTATGATGAAGCGGGGTATAAGGGCAATCTTCGCGAAGAGTTGCCAGCAGCACTGAATACTCAAAGGTAACAATCAGAACAGGCAGTGAGGTTTCCATGATACAGGACTGGAACAATCGTTTCTCGGATAATATCAGAGACTACGGCGGGTACTCAATAGGTAAGCTGTTCGCTCTGCTGAAAGATCCTGAGATAATTTCCCTTGCCGGTGGGCTGCCGTCGCCGGATATGTTCCTCATACACGAGATGCGACTCGTGTCCGGAAGGATTCTTGAGGAAGATATCGAGAAGGTTATGCAGTACACGCCCATTAAGGGAGAGAAGGTTCTACTGGATGCTATAGTGCGATTTCTGAATAGAGATAATATCCAGGTTTCGGATGAAAACATTGTTGTGACTTCATCAGGGCAGCACGGTCTTGACCTGACAGGCAGACTTTTTCTGAACCCCGGAGATATCGTTCTTCTTGACCGCCCCACATTCGCCGGGGCTATTGTAGCATTTCAGATGCAGCGTCCAAAATTTGTTGGTGTTGATATTGACGAAGACGGTTCAGATGTAAAGGGATTTCGCAGTAAGATCGAGTCTCTTCGGAAAGAGGATAAAACCCCCAAATTCATCTACGTTGTGCCGGATTTCCAGAATCCTTCCGGGATCACCATGAGCCTGGATAAAAGGCTTGCTCTGCTCGATCTGAGCAGGGAGTATGGCATACCGGTTCTTGAAGACAGTCCCTACAGAGATTTCCGATATCGAGGCGAGACGATCCCTTCCATATACGCGCTTGATCAGGAAGGGGGCGGAGGGAACGTAATAGGTCTTTACACATTCTCGAAGCTTTTCTGTCCCGGTCTCAGGGTAGGGTTCAACATCGGTCCGCCTGAGGTGATAGAAGCCATGACCAACATCAAGGAAGGAAACGTCCTGAATACCCCCAAGTACAACCAGGACATGTGTGCTGCTTTCCTTAACGAAATGGGCATGGAGGAGCATATCCTCAAGTGCAGGAAATACTACGGTGAGAAGCTTGATGTGTTTCTTAAAACAATGGAAGAATGTTTCCCTGAAGAAATGGGAGTAACATGGACCAAACCTGAAGGAGGGCTGTTTCTCTGGGTAACAGTCCCGGAGCAGATTGATACACACGAGTTATTCTACGAAGCTATTAAGTACAAAGTGGCTTTCGTTCCCGGAGATGTGTTCTTCGGAGAGAATCCTAAGAGGAATACAATGAGGATTAACTTCTCATTTGCGTCGAAGGAGCAGCTGGCTACAGCAGCAGGAAGACTTGCTGAATGTATTCACAGCCAGCTGTTAACGTCGGGATAAAAGAGCAATAGCCAGGCAGGAAAAAACATGAGTAATAAACCGATACAATACAGATCAACCAATCGAAGAGCGCCAGCAGTTAACTTCGAACAGGCTCTGCTGAAGGGAATAGCTCCTGATGGCGGGCTCTACATGCCGGAAGAAATACCCCGACTTTCACAAGGGGAAATGCAGGATTTCTCCGATGCGGAGTACCATGAAATTGCGTTTGCTGTCGGCAGGAGATTCCTCGCCGGTGAGATCCCTGAAGATGATCAAAGGCGGATCGTAATTGATGCCTACGATTACGAAGTACCACTTGAACGCGTATATGACCGGAAGTACGTGATGAGACTTGACCAGGGACCGACAGCTTCCTTCAAGGATTTCGCAGCAAGAATGATGGGTCGCCTTATGCAGTACTTCCTCGACCGGAAGAGCGGAGAGCTGCTGATACTCACCGCGACCTCAGGAGATACCGGCAGTGCAATTGCAAATGCTTTTTACGGACTGGAGAATGTCAAAGTAGTAGTTCTCTTCCCGGAGAAGGAAGTAACAGCGCGTCAGCGGAAGCAGATGACAACCCTTGGCAGGAATGTAACCATTCTCTCTCTCGACGGAAAATTCGACGATTGTCAGGCTCTCGTCAAGCAGGCATTCGCTGACTCAGAATTGAATTATCTTAACCTTTCGTCCGCGAATTCGATCAACATCGGCCGTCTTATCCCTCAGACGATGTATTACTTCTATTCATTTGCGAAGCTGCGGTCAGGAGATCCTGATGAAAAAGCAGTTTTCTCCGTTCCATCAGGGAATTTCGGGGATCTCTGCGGAGGCCTTATAGCAATGAATATGGGATTGCCGGTAAGAAAGTTCATAGTAGCGACAAATGAGAATGACGAGTTTCCGAAGTTCGTCGAATCAGGTATTTATAAAAAACTAGTACCTTCCCGAAACTGTATCTCAAGCGCCATGAATGTAGGCCATCCGAGTAATATTCCAAGGCTGGTTGCTCTCTACGGAGGAAACATGGACGAACAGGGCGTAATAAAAACCGCTCCGGATCTCGACCGTATCAGAGAAGATATGTACGCGGTGAGCATTAACGACTGTGAAACGGAAGCGATGATAAAGGATGCCTATGAAGAATACGGTCTTCTACTCGAACCTCATGGTTCCGTCAGCTGGGCAGGTCTGAAGCGTTATCTTCAGGAAACAGGGGAGCATATGGATCAGCTTTGCATCTCACTGGAGACAGCTCATCCGGCAAAATTCCCTGAGAAGATTCGCGAGATTCTCTCTCTCGATCCTGAATTGCCACCGAGTCTTCAGGGACTGGAGGAGAAAAAGGAATCCTACGAGCATCTGCCTGAAGGTTATCCGTCTTTCAAAGCCTTCCTGAGAGATAATTACTAGAAATAATAGGAGTGACATCCACGGGTTGGATGTCACTCTGCAAGAAACAAGTGAAGGCGAAGATATTCAAGTGAAGTACATCATTATTCTTGGAGACGGTATGTCTGACCGTCCCATAAAGAGTCTTGGCGGAAGAACACCGCTCATGGTCGCTGACATCCCGAATATTGACTCACTCTGCGGAATGGGAAGGTGTGGCAAATTCGTAACCGTACCGGAAGGCATGCCGCCTGGAAGCGCGGTGGCGAATCTTGCCGTACTCGGCTATGACCCCGCAGAAGTTTTTCAGGGCAGGGGAGTGCTGGAAGCGGCAAGTATGGGAGTGGAACTGGAGTACTCTGATCTCGCAATGAGATGCAACCTCATATGTATCGAAGATAAAAAGATAAAGAACCACTCCGCGGGACACATCAGTACGGAAGAGTCACACCAGCTTATCGAGGCTCTTAATGAACAATTGGTATCTGATATGATGAGATTCTATCCCGGCGTCAGCTACAGGCATCTGTTCGTGCTTAAGGATGGAAGCGATGCCGTTTCCTGTACGCCGCCGCATGATGTTCCCGGAACGGATTATGCTGATGTTCTGATCCAGGCAACGGAACCGGCTGGTGAGAGAACAGCCGCTCTTCTGAACATCCTCACTCTCCGGTCACAGGAGATACTCAGGAATCATCCTGTCAATTTAAAGCGGACCGATGAGGGAAAAGATCCGGCGAATTCGGTATGGTTCTGGTCTCCCGGCTACAAACCCAGAATGAAAACCATGACCGATCTGTACGGCATTAAAGGAGCGGTCATTTCAGCTGTGGATCTTGTGAAAGGTCTCGGTATTTACGCCGGGCTGGATGTTATTGAAGTCGAGGGTGCAACAGGGCTTTTCGATACGAATTACGAAGGCAAGGCTCAGGCTGCTGTAGAAGCGCTGAAAGGCGATTACGACTTTGTTTACCTCCATGTGGAGGCTACGGATGAAGCCGGTCATGAGGGTGATGTAGGTCTTAAAATCAGGACAATAGAGTATTTAGATAATCGAATTGTGAAGTATATCATGGAAAAGACTTCAAGTATGTCTGAAGATGTTGCGATCGCTATTACACCTGATCATGGAACTCCATGTGATGTCAGAACGCATGTTCATGATCCTGTACCGTTCCTGATATATCATCCGGGAGAAGATCCTGATGATGTCACACAATATGATGAAGTCAGTACTGAAGACGGCAGTTACGGTACTATTGAAGGAGACACGTTCATAAAATCACTGCTGCTTCGCTGAATTTTACTTCTTAACCACACGGGAATCATGCTTATCAGGTACACGCAGCAGAACCTGCATGTCCCATACATGGATTCAGTGTTCATATCGAATACAACAGGAACATCTTTACCCGGATTCATCTGATGATCGTATTACTTTCCTGATGTATTGATTTGCAGTATAGTTAAATGAAAACTGCAGGATAGACATGGGGTCTAAGATGAACAACATTGGTATGGAGTATATCGATGATCTCAGCGGTCTTTATAACCGCCGTTACCTGAACAGGACCGCTTTCGAGTACATACGGGAAGCCGGTCTGAAAAAAGGGTTTCTTTCAGTGATCATTATCGACCTTGATCATTTCAAGAACATTAACGACACATATGGTCACTCCGTAGGTGATGACGTTCTAGTTGAATATGCTGCATTTCTCAAGGATCTTCTCAGGAAGGATGACACTGTTTATCGATATGGCGGGGATGAGTTTATTTGCATACTGCCGGATACCAGATACAAGCAGGCTGCCAGAATATCATCCCGTATTCTTGAGCAGTGCCATTCCAGGGAGTTCTCTAAGATAAGGCTGACCTGCAGCATTGGCATAGCATCATTTCCAATTGACGGGCAAGACTGGATCTCAATCTTCAATACCTCTGATCGTCGTCTCTACAGCGCGAAAAGACATGGTAGAGACAGAATCGGCGCTTTCAGGAAAGAAGACAGGAGGCTGATCACTCCGACAAGGGAAATAGTTGGCCGGAAAGAGGAGATGGACAGAATCAGTGATGTTATCAACCATACTGATGATGGTAGCATGAGAGCGGTCTGCATCAGCGGCGAGATAGGTATCGGTAAAACACGGTTGGTTCATGAGATCGTAACAGGGTCAGAGGATAAGGATATCACCTTTCTGGAGAGTAATCTTTCAGCAACGACCAGGTCCATACCCTACTATCCATTCAGAGAAATTGTCCGGAGTGTTTTCAAAGAAGAAGGCAGGAAGAGCATTGAAGGAATTCCCCAGGCTTTTCTGATAGAGCTGACTAAAATCATACCCGAGTTGTCTGATGAACTCGTGGAGCTGGACAAAAGCATCTTCATGCTTGACAAATTCAGGCTTTATGAAGGAATACGCAGATTCCTGGAGCTGAAGGCTGCAAGTTCACCTTTGATAATATGTCTTGATAATATTCACTGGGCAGATGATAATTCTCTGGAGCTGTTCAACTACCTGGTTAGAGCGTTAAAGGAAAGTCCTGTCTTTTTCTTTTTCATATACCGTATCGAAGAGGCCAAGTCTGAATCATTCCGGAGAATAATGCAATCGATGAATCGTGAAAAACTCTATGACTGGATTGAGCTCGAGCCACTGGAACTCTTCGAAGTAGCGCAAATGCTATCGCTTATGGCAGGCATTTCCCCTTCCCCTGAGCTTAACACCTTTATCTACAGGGAGACAGGCGGTAATCCATTTTTTATTGAAGAGCTGATGAAGTCCATGGAGTCTGATGACGCATTCATCAGTACCGAGAAAGAGCTTTCATTCATCAAGGAAAAAGAGATTACTATTTCCCATTTGATCAAGGGCGTAGTCAACAGGAAAATGGGTATGATGAGCAGCCAGGCGCAAGAATTACTGAAGTATGCAGCAGTAATCGGCAGGGAGTTTGATTTTGCTTTACTTCGTGAAGTGACCGGAATGAATGAAGGTCATCTGTTCGATCTGATGGATGAGATTCTGGGTATGAGATTATTGAAGGAGAGTGAAGGAGAGCGATATTACTTTTCAGAAGATGTAATAAGAGAAACGATATATCAGGAAATACATAAGATGAAATCAAAGCGCTATCATAGAATTGTGGGGAAAGCATTACTTTCTCTTCATTCAGAATGTGTTGATAATGTAGTAGAAGAGTTAGTTTATCACTTTTATATATGCAATGATAGCGATAAAGTCATAGAATATGGCTTGATTGCCGCGGACAGAGCAAAAAACACTTATGCAAATCGAGATGCAATCGAATTCTATAGCAGAGTCCTTGAGTGCCTTACAGAGAGCGAGATTGAGGGACGGGAACAAAAGGAAATCGAAATTCTGAAGAAGAGAGCGGCAATCCTGGATCTGGTGGGAGAGAATGAGACGGCGATAGATGACCTGAGGAAAGCTGTCTCAAACGCGCAGGCGCATGGGGAGAAGAAACTGGAAGCTGATTGCCTTATTGATCTGTGCAGAGTCTACTTCGGATTATCTCACTACGATGATACTATTGAAATGGCAGAGAAAGCCCTGGAGATCTACCGGGAACTGGATGATGAGCAGGGAGAGATGGGGGGTCTTAACTGTATTGGAATTGCCAATTGGTATCTCGGCGAATTCAAAAGCGCACTGAAACTATATCAGAGTTCATTGACGATTGCGGAAAAGACAGAGAATAAGAAGTTTGAAGCGATGATTCTTGGAAATAAGAGCATTATTTTCTGGAATCTGGGCGAGTATTCAAAATCGCTGAAATATTACCTCCGTTCACTGGAGATAACAAAAACCCTCGGCGACATCGAAACTGAGGCTAGAGCTCTCAGCAACATCGGTCTCATATATACAGATCTGGGTGATAATGCAAAAGCAAAGGAATGTTATAAGAGATCTTTGCAACTATCAGATGAAATAGGCGCAAGGAAGCTTGAAGCGAGTACTCTAAACAATATTGGAATTCTAAGCGCTGTATCAGGTGACTATGCAGAGGCAATAAAGCATTATGAGAACTCAATGAATATTTCAATTGAAACCGGTACTCGTAAAATCGAGGCGATGACTCGCAATAATATAGGAGTTCTTTACTATAAGCTTGGTGATTATCCCAGGTCTCTGGAATACTGTACATATTCATTACAGATCGCAAGAGAGATCAATGATCGTCAAACAGAGGCGGAAAGCCTTGTCGCCATTGGAGAAACATACCTTGAGGAAGGGGAATTATCCATTGCAGAAGAGTATTATGAAGATGCTATCTCAATAGCAGAGATGATCAAATCCAACTCGCTCATTGCTGAGGTACTTATCAGCATCACCTCACTTAATCTGGAAAAGAATGACCTTGAAAAGGCTGAAAAAACACTTAACGAGGTTTTTCATTTGACTGATGCACTTAATTCCAGGAAAATAGAAGCGACAGCGCATTGTCTATCCGGCCGTTTGTCTGTACATAAGAAGAAATGGGATAAGGCTATAATCGCTTTTGACAAATCATTATCGATTTTTGAAGATATCAACAGGCAGCTGGATATTGGACAGGTTCATTACTATCAGAGTTTGATGTACAGGGTATCCGGAGATGAAGATAAAGCAAAGATGAGTCTGGATAATGCTCTAACGATATTCGAGAAGCTTGGCGCAGAAGGATGGATTAACAAGGTCAGGACAGAAAAGAAAAATCGGGCCACCTGACCGGATATCGAATATCTACAGGCAGGAGTAACGTATATTGAAAACCGGAACAAATATGTGCGGATTTCTGATGCTTCTATTCATTCTGTATTTTTCGGGAGACACTCTGGCTGTGAACTATGAAGTCGGCCCCGGAATGTCTTACGAGAACATCGGCGATGTTCCACTTGAAAGCCTCAATCCCGGAGATTCGGTTCTCATTCATTACAGGACAGAACCATACTGTGAAAAGTGGGTAATAGCCCGTTCGGGAACCGCATCAGATAACATAGTCTTCTCAGGAGTACCAGGTTCAGAGGGTGAGATTCCAGTTATTGATGGCCGTAACGCGGTAACAAGACTGGAACGGAATATATCTGTATCTGATTGAAGGCGACGAGGAGATTTCAGGTAAATTCATTGTAATGCGATAAACAATGAAGAATTGATTCAGTCGACAGGGGGCGGCAATTACCGCCCCCTCTTGTGTTAAGATCAGTTGATGATTGAGCTGGTCAGGTCGTAAGACATGTAGTAGATGGTTCCGCTCGAATCGGTCTCATTGATGAGATATTTGACAGCACCGGTTCCCCTTGAGAAGTACAGTTCGAAGTAGAAATCCGGCTCCTGTGAATCGGAATCTCTGAGATTGGCGCAGTCGGTATAAGTTCCGGCCGACACGGTGACAGTTTCCGAAACGGAAAGAACTGTTCTCATGATTGTCGGGTCATCGGTATTGGGTATCCAGCCGTCACCAAGAGAAACCGGCAGTTTGATGAAGATCTCATAATCGGTTGATGTCGTGTCGTCGTAAAATCTCCACTCGGTATCAGCCTTATGCGCATAGAGCATATCGGTATTTGTGAGTGTTGTGTCCGGATATATCGTAGTTGTGCTGTCCTGGATTGCATAGAGCTGGAAGCCCTCCTGGTGGGTTGTTACTTCGAGGACTTTTGAAATGCAAGATCCGCTGATGATAGTCGTATCAGCACCAGCTAAGCTGATATATCCGCTCATCGAATAATTCCACTGATTGCCGACCGCCATGGGCAGATAATCCGAGTTCTCACTCGGGCCTGTTGAATCGTCTCCGCAGCCGAAGACGATAAGCAGAGATACTACAGTAAACATTGCTATGAATTTACGCATGTTTCCCCTTCTTCTTAAAGGTTATTTCATTTCATCCGGGTAATCCGGACAGAACGGTGAGTATAGATCAAACAGACATATTTGTCCAGTAATGGTTCAGGATAGAAATTTACATCATGATTATTATGTATAATTGATCAATTAGTCTGTGATATTCTGTAGTTCCTGTTCGATGTAAGTCGACATCGGTGGGTCGTCATCCAGACTTTTCCCGGATTTATAGTTCAGTGTGGTCTGGACGAGATCGGCTGCTCTTGTAAAGATATCAGATACAGGGATTTCAACCGGACATGCATCACTGCATTGTCCGCATGAAACACAGGACGGTGAAATATGCATGAGCCTTCCCAGCTGGAACTGAATTGTCCCGGAAGGAACCCTTATCGCGCCTCTCCGTTTTGCTTCAGCTCGGATAAGCTCCGGTGAGTGCTGAGTGCGAGCTGTTTCATAATCGCAAAGAACACAATGACAGAGAGGACACGCTTCTCTGCATCCACGGCAGTTGATACATGTAGAGAAGAGATTGATCAAAGAATCGAAGCCATTCTCAACCGCGGGTGTTTCCGCAAGGAGGTTCTCGAGGTTGAGCTGTCTGATTTTGAGAAGGACAGAAAGGGTTTTCTTAATGGGAGTTCCGGCTTCCTGGGTGAATGACTCCAGCCCGTCCGCTATGATACCGGCCTGCTCTGTGTGAAGAAAAATCCGGCAATTATCTGGAGTGATATCGGAAGCTATCAGGACAGTCATGTCCACATGATTGTCAGGCACGAATTCCGTGCAGGTTCTGCACGCGTTTCTGATATTATCACTGTGTTTTGAAAGAACTGTTTCTCTGTCCTCCATCAATAGTCTGGATGCCGGGATAACTCCGGGGCAGGTACAGCTTATTATGAATAGATTGTCCAGACTTCCCTGTGACTGCTTTGAGTTTTCAACAAAAGCTCTGATCTCACACGGTCTCAGAAGAGCAGCGACAGGTTTTTGTAGAATCTCCGTAGTGGTGAGTTCTGAAAGTGCTTTAGCTCCCTGTACGGGCATTACCGGGTGAAAGGGGAGTACTTCATCAATAAGTTCGGGATCAGAGATGAGAGAATAGCAGAATCTTCCCTCCTGTTTTGTCCGGCGAAGCGCAAAAACCGAATCCACCTGACCTGTAACGAGGAGATGTTTAAGGATTCTCCTCAAAGAATCCTGTACAGATTCATCAGATACCAGAATGCTGTTCACGGAATTCTCCGTCTCAGTCTTCGAAATCATGAAGTTCATCTTTCTGGAATGTATTCAGCGGGAGCGGAGTAAGAGGGTCTTCTCCGGCATTATAGCTGAACAGGTCAGTAGTACTGCCGGAAACCATGCTTACAAGCCTTCCGACAGGGATATCCGATGGGCATGCATCCTCGCACATGCCGCAGGAAACGCATGAAAGACTCATATGTGCCATTCTGCCGATGTGGAAGAGAAGCGTATTTGTGGAAAGTCTTGCAGCTCCCGCTTTACGGGAATGCTCAAGATGATCACCGGCCGGTGAGCGCCTGTCCTTCATGTCTATAAAGCAGAGCCGGCAGTAACATATTGGACAGACAGTCCTGCAGTTACGGCAGCCGATACATCCACTGAAGACCTCTGTAAGGCCATCGAGACCACCGTAAGCATTCAGGAGATTCTCCCTCTCCGTTTCTTTGATTTTCATTCTCTCTTCGGTCAGATTGTCCGCCCATTTCTTCCAGCTGGATATATCCGGATCAGATTGCATATCAAGCGATGCAAGAAGGGATTCTCCTTTTTCTGTAAGGGGAACGAACATCTCTCCGTCACCGTGCAGAGCCAGGCAGATATCACCTGCTGAGGTAAATTCAGTACACTGTCTGCAAAGCGGGCGGACAGTATCGGAATCTGACCAATCAGGTTCTCTGATTCCGTCTTCGCCGTATTCAGAAAGCGGCACGGCTCCGGGACAGTCCATTGAGAGCAGAATAATATTCCCGAGATCTATCTGTTCGAGTTTTGACAGTTCGATTGCTGCTCTGGCTTCACATGGACGGAGGATCACAAGTGTTTTACCATCACCTGGAGTCTGAGCGAATGAAGCAAGAGCCTTCGCTCCATGCACAGACATCGTCGGCGGCAGAGGTTCAGCTTTCTCAAGTATCGCAGGATCGCTTACAAGCATCCACGGAAATGAGTTACCAGGGCCATTAACAGGAACCATTACCGATTCGACGGTTCCAGCAGAAAGACAGTTCCTCATGAATTCCACCAGGAGAGGAGTGTGTTTCCCATTCATGTCAGAAGCCCCGTCAACTGATAGCGAATCTGATCAGGTGTGAAGTGCTGAGCCTTAATAGCTCCGGAAGGACATGCTCCGGCACAGTTACCGCAGCCTTTGCAGAGTATACTGTTAACAGAACAGATCAGTTTTTCTTCATCGAAGGATACAGCTCCATAGCTGCACACCTCAAGACAGGTCCGGCACCCTCTGCAGAGAGTTTCCGATATGACTGAAGTCTTCGGTTCGGTCTCAACCTCTCTGCCTGGAATCAGAGAGGATAGGATTGTACCTGCGACGGCTTCCGATTGAGCGACAGTCATCATAAGATCACATGAACCGCCTGCACAACCTGTGACGTAAACCCCGTCAATGGGAGTTGATACTGGAGCAAGTGAATCGTGTTCCCTGGCCGGGAAGCCGTGTTCATCGGTTTCTATCCTCAGCATATCGGCTATTTCCGCGAAACCCGGAGATGAAACAGATTCCCCTGAGTCTCCTGTACTGCAGCCTGTTGCGAGAACGATTGATCCGGCTTGAATATCATCCGGTTCAGCCTCGTCTGAGTTTGCCAATGGTGTGACTATGAAGTTTCCAAAAAAACCTATGATTTCATTGATCTCCGTTTCCAGGAGTACAGTTATCTCGCTTCTGTTTTCAACCTTGTCAGCAAGAGTTTCAATCAACGTTTTGTTAGAAGAATCTGCCGTTTCGCAAAGCGATGAAGCTCTTTCTATTATTGTAATTCTCCGATCAGCTTCGGCGAGGACGAGTGATGTGGTCATTCCCGCCACTCCGCCTCCGATAACAACAACTTCGGGGTTACAGACGATGCCTGTTGTTGCCAGAGGTTTATGACGTGTGGTTCTGTTGACGGCTCCTCTGATCAAGCGGAGTGCTTTTTCGGTTGCCATATCATTATCATTTGTCACCCAGGCGACCTGTTCCCTTATGTTGGCCATCTGCATCATGAAAGGGTTAAGGCCCGCTTTTTCACAAACCTCCATAAAGGTCCGTTCATGTTCCCTGGGGGAGCAGGCGGCGATTACGATTCGGTCCAGTTTATTCTCAACGATTCGCTCTGCAAGATATGCTTTTCCTGCCGGAGAACAGAGCAGACCGAAGGTTTCGGACAGAACCACACCATCGATACTTGAGACTTCATTAACGATTTTATCGATATCCATCCTGTCGGCGATATTAGGACCGCAGGCGCATACAAACACGCCGATTCTGCCGGAAGGCATTATTCTTCCATCCTGCTGGAGGAGGATAGAATCCGGCCGACTGCCGCTGCCGCTTTCGTGACGGAAACCGGGATGTCCGAAGGTCCGCCGGCGCAACCTGCTAGCAGTATGCCAGGTATGCTCGAAAGGACTGATGAGTGCGCAGCATCAGGATTACCGATAAATCCTTCATCGTTACTGCTCAATTCAAGCATATCGAGGAATTCTGCAGTTCCCGAAGATGGTTGCATGGAAACTCCCAGCACTACCATTTCGACATCTGCAGTAATTTCACCCTCTTCCGTTCTGCATGAGATTGTTATAAGGTTTTTATCTGAACGGGAACTGATTTCAGGTGTTCCGTTATAATGGACGATGTTACTACCAGTATCCTTCCAGCGTGCATGGTATCTGTCCTCTGTGGGATCGGGTGAATACGAACTGTCCAGAAATATCTGGATTTTTACATCAGGCAACTTCTGTTCAAGATAATGCAGGAATTTCAAAGAGTACATGGTATTGATATGTGAGAAGCTTCCTGTTCCGTCTGCATGCACGATAATTGCCATAAAATCTGGCTTTTTTCCATCTTTAGTGGTCAGTTCTCCACTGGTTGGACCGTTCGATGCGTAGTATCTCTCAAATTCCGGTGCAGTGAAGATGCCTGGATTCTTTCCCCATCCGAAGCTTTTTAAACTGTCTCCGCTGGAGGGTTTGTATCCGGTTGCCAGTATGATGTCAGAAACATTCAGATTGAGTTCGGAATCCTGATCTGAGAAATCTATTGCCTCGAAAACGCATGCAGCAGCACATTCATTGCACTCCTCCTGACCATTCCACCTCAGGCAGTGTTCTCTGTCGATCCATGGGACATTTGGAAGGGCTCCTGCGCAGGGAACTGAAATCGCCTTTCGATCATTCAGATTCTCTTCAAAACCATTAGGAATGGTTACAGGACACGCATTCCAGCACTCAGCACAACCAATACAAGCAATGGGATCAACGGATGTTGCTTTTTTGAAGACTTTAACATTGAAACTGCCCTGAGATCCCTCAATGCTCTGTACACTTCCCATCGTAATCACATTGATAAGATCATTTACAAGTATGTCCTGCTGCATTGGAGAAACCATGCAGGTTGCACATTCCATTGAAGGGAAAATATCCTCACATCGTATAATCCTGCCGCCAATCACAGAGGTATTTTCCACAAGATGAACCTGTCTGCCTGCGGCAGCAAGAAGCAGAGATGCTTTCATGCCGGCTACACCTGCCCCTGCTACCAGAACATCCGTTGTACCTGCCACTACAGGAGTGTTTCCTTCCCGGTGGGATTGGGTCCCATTCCCCTTATTTTCTCTGTGAATTCTTCCACTACCTGCCGGAATCGGGGGCCTTCTGAAGCCGATATCCATGACAGTCGAAGCCTGTCTGCTTCCAGGCCCAGGCTTTCAACGACCTTCTTCAGGACCGCGAATCTTCTTCTTGCGTAGTAGTTACCCTTGTCGTAGTGACAGTCTCCTGGATGACAACCAGCGATAAGTACGCCATCCGCTCCTCGGAGGAAAGCATCAGTAATCATCTCGGGATCGACTCTGCTGGAACACATTACTTTAATTGGAACGAGATTTGGAGGCATTTCAAGTCTGCTGGTTCCGGCGAGATCTGCTCCGGCATAGGAGCACCAGTTACAGAGAAATCCGATTATTCTGGGTTCAAAATCATCCATGATGCTTCCCTCTGTATTATCAGGAGTTTTAGAATTGGATCTGTGCTTTATGCTTTCCGGTGCCATCGTCAGCACAGAAAAGCAGTATTTTTCCGGTTCTACCGCACCAGGCTTTTAGATCGTCCGGGAATGAAGGACAGTCAGCCTGTACTTCGAGCATATCGCCAGGTTCGATCGTTTTTGCTATGATGGCTATCTTCAATATGGGCTGGGGACATTTGAGACCGAGAGCGTCGAGTGTTTGAGTTGCCATTTGTATTTCCTTTCAGTTTTAGAACGAGAATGTTGTTTTCGCGTCTTTGATATCCGCCATGAAACTTGTTGCTCCGCCGATTTCCAGATCATCTCTGAGATCTTCCGCGGTAACGTCGTGCACTTCAAGGCCGAGCTCGCAAAGCATGAGTTTACCGCCGAGAGCCATGACTCCTTCGAGAAGGTCTTTCATGTCAGGCATGCCTTTGGCGGTAATACTTTCGAGATAGCCGGGCTTGAGCGCCGGAACACCACCGGGTGTGAAGAAGATCACTACATCATCACCGGCAGCAGCAGCGGCAGAAGCCAAGATAAATGCGGGGTACAGATTGCTGTTCTCGCTGCCGTTGCAGATCATTGCGACTTTTCCCATTTGTTACTCCTTTCAGGAGGATTGTTCCTGCTGGAGCCGTTCCTCCAGCGCTTGTCTGAACTCTTTTCTTACGTCATCAATATTCGTTTCAGGCCAGTTCATATTTAGAGCAGTGAATATTGCTTTTATAAGTCCTGGACTTACAAGGAAGTAGCATCTGTACGCTCCATCCTTTTGAGATCCCACGATACCAGCATTACGGAGTATTGTGAGGTGCTGGGAAATATTCGGCTGGCGTACTTCGAGTATTTCATGAATAGCAGAAACACACCTTGGATTCTTGACAAGCTCTTCAAGAATCAGCAAACGGACAGGATGAGCCATTGCTTTGAGTATCTCTGCTTTTGATTCGAACCGGTCGAGGTCAGACATGTTCTCCTGTCTCAGTTCTCGGCTGTTCTATTATTGAATATTCAAAAATTCGAATATGGAATCGTATTCCAAATAACACTTACTGTCAAGCTCTGTGTCCGCTTTCATTATTCTCTTTTTTACGAGAAGAGCTGGTTGTATATCCTGATCGTCCGATGAAAAAATACTGTCTTGCAGATAGTGCATAGAAAAACTGCCGTAGATACCTCGTCAGGCGGATAATAAATAGTTATAAATGGTTAAACCGATGCATCGACCATCATGGGAGGATAGATGGATTCACTTCAGGATCTTGAAAAAATCCTTGAGTACGCTGCAGGACAGGAGAGGATAAAACCTCTGCTTGATCTGTCCTTCATGCTCCGTGTTCGAGATATGTCGAAAATGCGTTGCCTTATCGATGAAGCTCTTGAACTCTCGCTGGAGCATTCTGATCGAAGCGGAGAGTCTAGATCTTACCAGATATCGAGCGTCTACTGGGGTATTACCGGTGATTACGAGAAGGCACTTGAAAACGCTCTCAAAGCTCTCTCCATCAGCAGGGAAATCGGTGAAATATCCGCAATTGCAAAAGGCTATAACAATCTCAGCATTATCTACAATCGGCTGCATGATAATGATAACTATCTGAAATATATTATCCTGACTCTTGACGCGGCAGAGAAGGCTGGAAACGACCTTGTCAGATCAACCGCACTGAATAACCTTGCTGTCTACTACCAGGATAGTGAAAATTATGAGAAGTCACTGAAGTACTACCTCGAGGCTCTTTCGATAAGAGAAGGTCTTGGGAATCTCGATGAACTGGCTCTTTCACTCATTAACTGCGGTAGTATCTATCTCAAAATGGGAGACAGTGAAAAGTCCCTGAAATACATTAACCGAGCCATGCGGATCAGTCTCGATGAGGGAAATCGATTCGTGGAAGCCGCTGCTTCATCAGTCCTTGCCGAGATCGAATCTGCAGGTGGTAATCTGCAGAAAGCCATTGAATATCTGGACAGGTCTATGAAGATCGCGGTTGAAATGGATGATCCCGACCTTCAATTGCGATTTCTGCAGGTCTTTACGTTTCTCCACGAAGAAGCCGAATGCTATAAAGAGGCACTCGAATACTACAGACAATACTCCAGGCTGAAGGATGAGGTATTCACCGAGAAGAAGAATCAGCATCTGGCGGAGATACGTGCTGATTTTGAATTGCAGGAAAAGGAGCGCGAGGCTGAAATCTACAGGCTCCGGAATGTCGAACTCCTGGCAGCCAAGGAAGCTGCGGAATCAGCAGACAAAGCCAAGGGTGATTTTCTTGCTATGATGAGCCATGAGATACGCACTCCAATGAGCATTATACTGGGCATGCTCCAGTTTTTCATGGAGACAGATCTCACTCCTGAGCAGATGGATTATCTTACAAAGGCGCATATAGCCTCTAAATCCCTGCTCGCCATTCTCAATGATATTCTTGATTTTTCTCGAATAGAGGCCGGGAAAATCGAGTTCGAATCCATACCCTTTGAACCTGCAGTTGTCCTTCGCGAGGCTGTCACTGTTTTCGAGATGGATATGATCGATAAATGCATTCAGCTGCGGATCGAGCATGATGAGAAAATACCTCAGATTCTTCTGGGCGATCCGCTCAGGATCGGCCAGGTCCTTCGGAATCTCATATCAAATGCCGCGAAGTTCACCTCAAAAGGTAGCATAGCAGTGACTTCCTCTATAATTTCCCGGGATGAGTCCTCTGTAGACGTAGAGTTTTCAGTAAGAGATACAGGAATCGGCATAAAACCTGAGGTATATGATTCTCTCTTTGAGCCTTTCCGGCAGGCAGAGGGTTACATTACAAGACAATTCGGCGGCACTGGTTTAGGCCTGGCTATCTGCAGGAGACTTGTGGATGGAATGGGGGGTGGTATCCGGGTTGAGAGCGCCACTGATATGGGCAGCACATTCTTCTTCCGAATACCTTTCCTTATCCCTGATCAGAAACTGCTGAAGATCATTCCTTCAACCAATACTGATCTTCCTGACCTTAGCGGCACACTGGTGCTGTTCGTTGAGGATATCGACGGTATCAGGGAAATAACCGGACGGTTCCTTGATCGGTTGAATGTTGAGCATATTGAGGCTGTTAATGGAAGCGAGGCATTGGAGAAGGTCGGGGAAAGAAACTTTGACCTGATCCTGATGGACGTGCAGATGCCTGTGATGGACGGTCTTAAGGCTACAGCAAAACTTCGCGAAAGGGAAGTTGTCATCCCGATCATAGCAATGACCGGACATGCTATGGAGGACCAGCGTACTATGTGCCTTAAGGCAGGCATGGACGATTTCCTTTATAAACCCTTTTCAATGCGGGAGCTTCATGCGATGCTGGCGAAATGGCTTCGCACGGAACCACGCCGGTAATCACATGCATTGATTCGATAAGTTCGCCCATATTGCTGGAACAATAGATTTTGCTGCAGTATAATACATGCAAGTCAGCAATCCTGCGCAGGATTTCAAATGAGAAACAGAAGAACGGAGTGCAAAATGAAATTGCTTTTAACAGCAGCAATGATAGTGTTCACTGTAATCGGCACGGTTCAGGCATATACCGTGGATGAGATCAGTGAACAGATGAACGCTTCTTTCGATCGCGAGACGGGAACATTTGCGGAAGGAGCTTATGAGACTCTCATCGAGGCTCATGCTATGATCGAGGAGACTCTTCAGGAGGAAGCTGAAGATCTGATTGCTCTTGAAGGAGTAGAGACACTGGATTACCTGATTAAGTATAATCTGGCATGTTTTGAGGCTCTTGAGGGAAATATAGAAGAAGCCTTCACCTGGCTTCAGGGAGCAGTTGATGCGGGATATGGAGATCCTGCCTGGATTGAACAGGATGAAGACCTGTTCATCCTCCGGGATGATCCGAGATTCCAGGGAATTCTCGATATTGCAGGAGAGAACAGTCCCATTGGTTAAGACGGACATGATTGTAACAGTTGCCCGATAAATTGTGATTGATACACTATTTAATTTATCGGTATCGTTAGATTAGAATTCAGTGTATTTCGCTGCTGAACCCTTTGATCTGTTGACAGGATATTTCTTTTCATTGAGGTTGAGCTTCCGATTGACGATCTGTTCGATATCGAGTTCCATTTCATGAGCTAGAATGGTAAGAAAAATTGCTATGTCAGCAATCTCTTCTCCTATTGCCGTTTTCTGTTTCTCATTGAGATTCCTGGATTCATCAATTGTCTTCCATAGGAAGTTTTCAAGAAGTTCAGCCGATTCAATTGAAATCGCTTCAGCCAGGTTCTTAGGGTCGTGGAACTGCTTCCAGTCGCGTAGATTACGGAATTCCAGTATTTTCTCTCGCAACCTGTCAAGCATATTGTCCTCCTTCAGTCA
>CBDVBK010000035.1:0-34859 GCA_965372215.1 uncultured bacterium
ATCCTGTCCGGGTCTCTCTGGGATAGTTACTGGAAATAATATCATTGGAATAAATAACAAGATCACACATCGCGTCAATTGCTGGTTGGATAATGGGAGGATTTGAAACAAGCAGGATTAATAGAATGGAATACATTACATACCGCCGGATGATCGGGAATCATTCAATTATTCACATCATTTTAATGGTATGAGAATGGGTAATGAATGTCAAGGGGAGTGATGTTCGGTGGAAGTGACGTTCGGTCCCGTCAGCTGAAGTTGACCCTGTAGTACCTTTTCTTGCCTGCTCTCAGCAGAATGCTTGTGCCTGTGCTTTGCGGATCAAGATTTTCAAGAGGATCTTCAATACGATTATTATCTATGTACAGCCCCCCCTGTTTCGCCATTCTTCTCACTTCGCTTCTGCTTGGGCAGAGACCTGTTTCAACGAAAAGGTCAAGACAGCTGATTCCATTGTTCAGCCTTGTCTTAGGAATTTCCAGTGTTGGTTCGTCTTCCTGATTTCCCTGTCCTGCGAAGAGGGACCGAGAGGCTTTCTCCGCTTTAAGAGCTTCTTCTCTCCCATGCGCGAGGACTGTTGCTTCGAATGCAAGTTTTTCCTTGACCTTCCGTATATCTGCCCCGGTCAGAAGGGCAAGCTCATCAATTTCATCTCCGGGCAGGAAAGTGTAGAGCTTGAGGAAATATATGGCATCCTTGTCGTCCACGTTTATCCAGAACTGGTAGTATTCGTAGGGGCTTGTCAGTTCAGGGTCGAGCCAGATTGCTCCGCCGGCCTGGGTCTTGCTCATTTTTTCGCCTGTAGCGGTCGTTACCAGAGGGCATGTAAAACCCCAAACCTCATTTTGCTCAACGCGCCTGATAAGATCAATTCCGGACACGATATTACCCCACTGGTCGGAACCGCCCACCTGAAGCACGCATCCGAAATTACGATGCAGATGCAGATAATCATAAGCCTGAAGGAGGCTGTAGCCGAATTCAAGGAAGGAAATACCACTCTCCAGTCTGAGTTTGACCGATTCCGCGGAAAGCATCCGGTTCACGCTGAAGTGACGCCCGATATCTCTTAGAAAATCAATATGATTAAGTTTGCTGAGCCATTCATAGTTGTCAAGCAGAACCGCTCCGGTGTCATTGTCATTGAATTCAAGGAAATGCTCCAGCTGTTTTCCGATAGATTCGGCCCAGTTCGATACTGTTTCCTTTGATTCGAAGGTTCTCTCCAGGCTTCTTTCGGACGGATCTCCAATAAGGGCGGTTGCTCCACCGACAAGCAGGATGGGTCTGTGTCCTCCCATTTGAAGATGACGTGCAATCATGATCGGCACAAGGTGACCCAGGTGAAGACTCCCTGCCGTAGGGTCAAAACCGATATAGAAACTCAGTGAAGGTCCATCTAGAAGCTTGGACAGTTTCTCCTCGGCGGTCATCTGGTAAACAAGACCTCTTTGACTGAGTTTTCGCAATAGTCCCACCGGACGCTCCTTTCAAAAGATCACAACTGGCATAACAGTTCTCTGGTGCTTATGTTTTCATCTGTTCTATACACAGAACATAATACCGGAGAAGATAATGGAAACTATTGAATTTGAGCATCCTGTCGCAAGGGACATCCTGACGAACATTCGGAATCGTTATACGCAGCCTGATGAGTTCAGGAAATTAACCTACAGACTGGGTCTCATGCTTGCTGTTGAAGCGACCAGGAATAGAGTTACCTCACCAGTTTCAGTTGAAACTCCGATGGAGGAGACACTGGGCGAAAAATGTAAGAATCATCCCGTCATCATACCTGTGCTTCGAGCAGGCCTTAGCCTTCTTTCTCCGTTTCAGGAACTGTTGCCGGATTCGCCCGTGGCGTTCATAGCGATGAAACGGGATGAGAAAACCGGAAAAGCAGAATGGCTGTATGATTCAATCCAGAATCTCAGAGGCAAAGATGTTCTAATCCTTGATCCCATGCTTGCAACAGGGGGAACAGCTGCCGGTGTGATTGATTACCTTATTGAGAAAGGTGTAAACGAGATCATACTGGTATGTATAGTTGCTGCTCCGGAGGGGATACACCGTCTCCAGGGATACGAGAATCTTACTATTATCACAGTATCGGTGGACAGAGAACTTGATGAGAACTGGTTTATTCTGCCTGGCCTGGGTGATTTCGGTGACAGACTCTATCAGGGCAATCACAAATAACCATATGATCAGGAAGTGAAATGAAACAGCAAGGTATCTATATAGCTGGTAGTGATATGAATGCAGGAAAGACCACTTTCTCTCTGGGGCTGGTTTCCTGGCTTTGTGATCATTTTGATCGCGGAGCATCCTTCATGAAGCCGCTTGGACAGAAAACAACTTTGCTGGATGGAGCTTCCGTTGGCGAGGATTCCTTTCTTGTGAACACTTCACTGGGGCTTAAAACCGAGTTGAAATACGCAGCTCCCTTTGCGATGTCTGCCGGCGCTTCCGAGAAATTCCTTGCGGAAGGACATCCGGTCAATATCAGCGGGAAGATAAAGAAGGCTTTCAGACATCTGGGAGCAGATACCGATATAGTTGTTGTCGAGGGTACAGGGCATCCTGGCGTCGGTTCCGTATTCGGTCTATGCAATGCAAGCGTGGCCAGTCTGCTTGAAATACCGGTTCTACTTGTTCTTGATGCCGGCATCGGGAAAACAATTGACAGATTTGTTCTCTGCAACAGTCTCTTTCATGACAGGAATATCACTCTTCTCGGAGTTATTGTTAATCGCGTTCGGAAAAGCAAAATGGAAAAGGTGAAGAAGTTTCTGGATCCATGGTTTTTAGAGAGAGGAATACGGGTATTCGGTTATATACCGTACGTTTCTTCCATCGCTAGACCGTCACTGAGCATGCTTGGCAGAGAACTCGATCTGGAAGCGGTTATTTCCTGGAAACCCGATCCCCAAATGCCTGTAGAGGGATTTATCACAGCGTTCGGCAGCATCAGAGAAATCCTTGCCGATGTTATTGAAAATCCTGACAGCGCTCTGCTTATCAGCGCGACAAGGCTTGAAGTTATCGATGCTCTGATAACAAGAAGACTATCAGGCGCACTTGAGAAAGGTCCGGGCGCGATAGTGATTTGCGGTTCTTTCGCAGGACACGATTCATATCTGATCGAAGCATGCAGAAAACTTGATATACCTCTGTACAGAACAACAAAGAACGCTGGAGATTCCGCTTCAATACTAAACAGGCGAGTGTTCAAAGTTGAACCGGGAGAATCAGTCAAGATTTCCGAGATCGTGGAAACTGTTCGGGAGAATGTTGATCTTGGAGGGATTCTGGAGGCTATTCGTTCTCCTGTGACTGTTCCCGGAATACCAAAAAAGACTACTATATCCAGAGCGCGGGCATGGTTTTCAAAACTTCTCCGATGGTACTGATGACCGGGGAATCCTGATATGCGCTCCAGACTGATTCTGGTGTTGTTATTCATCCTTGGAGCAGTTGCGACATTTATTTTTGGTAAACCGCATATGGATAAAACAGGTGATGAGTGGTTCTTTCATGAGGACTATTCCGAACTGACTCGCGTTATCGATTCCCTTAACACGATACTTGCTGATACGATTTCTATCAGAATCGCCTGCGTGGAAGAGGACGGAACACTTGGCGGACTCCTGTTCGCAACCGGGATCGAAGGAAGCAGATATATGAATTGCTGCTCGATATTCCTTGACAGCCTTGGATGGACATCCGTTCATGTGGGGGATACACTGGAAGCTGTGTATTCAAGAGGTCTGCTGTGGGAAGTAAGAGCAAGACCGAGGAGAAGTCGCGGCTATTACAGCATCTTCTTCGAAGGTTCTCCTGAACCTTCGAAATGGCAATGGGTTCCCGAAGAGCGCTGGACACGTCTAAGATCGGTAACACTTGAAGTAAGAAGCTCTGTATGGGAGAGTATCGATGGGGGAGGTGTGCCGGATGATCTTACACCGTCAGGGTACATCATCACAGCGAGAGATTCAATAAGAAAGATCGCTTTCATCAAAGAATTCGAGAATGAGCTTGCGAACAGACTGTTTGTGTACGATATAGATTTCTACCATGATGTTCAGCCCGGGGATAAGGTGTGGGTTCTTCTTGAAGAGACAAGATATCCGGGTTCATCAGAGACGTCGTTTAACAGGATAATAGCCGCGAAGTATGATTTTATCCTTGGCGGGATGACAGAAGCCTTACCATTTTTCCACCAGCCTGATACAATAGCTCCGGCGGGCACTTCGGTAATTCTGGATCATTATCACCGTGATGGTGCCTCCCTCAGAACGATGTTCCTGAAAATGCCTGTACCATTCGGCAGGATCAGTTCTGAGTATTCAAGTGCGCGGATGCATCCTGTTCTCGGATATACACGAGCGCACAGGGGAATAGATTACGCGGCTCCGATGGGAACGGAGATATACGCCGTGGGAGATGGCGTGATTACTGTCCGGGGAGTTCTTGGTGGTTATGGTAACATGGTTCGTATTCGCCATGCCAACGGGTACGAAACAGGCTACGGACACATGAGCAGATTTGCGTCAGGCATGCCAATCGGATCCTATGTGAGGCAGGGTGACATAATCGGTTATATCGGCAGCACAGGGCTTTCAACCGGCCCTCATCTACATTTTGAGATGAAGAAAAACGGTGCATTCGTGAACCCCGCTACGGAAATTCTTCCACCCGCAGATCCTCTTGAGGGAGACGACCTTGATACTTTCATGAAGCAGCTCCCCATACTTGAGAATGCGTGGTTTCTGATGGCAGGCAATGGAATACCGTTACCGCAGCAGGAAAGCACATCCGGTAATAGCGCATCACCTTAATGAAAGATACAGAGCAGAATCAGGACGACTGGCTGATAGATGAATTCTTCTGGGATTCAGTCTTCAATGAAATGCTCTCATCGCTGGCTTCCAAGGATCTGACAAGAGTCGGGGGACTGGACGCGTCAGCACGATCTTTTGCTGCTGCAGCCGCTCACCGGCTGGCTGGTCCAACTCTCCTGATAACTCCTTCAGTGGCCGATTCAATGAGTATGAGAGATGATCTGAAGTCAATACTGGGAAATGTGCTGTATTTTCCCGCTTATGAAACCCTCCCTTTTGAAGGAGAACCTGCGCATCCAGGCGTAATATCTGATCGAGTGGAGTGCATGGACGGATTACTCTCCGGGAATTCTTCGACAGTAGTAGTTGCTCCGGCATCCGCTCTGGTTAAACGGCTCCCCCTTCCTGAGCACTTTTCCTGTTTCAGACTTTACAGAGGTATGCGTCTATCCATCGAAAATCTTGAGAACTGGCTCCTCTCCGCCGGCTATCTGAGAGAAGAAAGCGTGTGGGAACAGGCAAGATGGGCCAGGCGGGGCGGCATAATTGATGTCGGAACATACGGAATGGATAATCCGATAAGACTGGAGTTCTTCGGAGACGAGCTGGAATCCATCCGCACATTTGACCAGAGGTCGCAGCGAAGCATAAGGAATCTCCAGGAATGCAGATTACTCCCCGCAAGGGAAGTATTCCTGTCACCGGAACACTGGAATCTTGCTATCGAAACAGTTCCTGACGAACATCCATTGAGTGAGAAACTCTGGACCTCAAACGGATTTCCGGGAATTGAGCATTACCTTCCGGTATTTCTTGATCGTTTGTCCGGTATTCTGGATTACATACCGGATGGTGGAACTCTGGTTCTCTCAGATCCTGAATCCATAGTCGTTCACATGCGGAATTCTCTTTCTTTTCACAGGGATAATTTTGTATCAGCGAAGATTCCTTTTGAGTTTGAGAAACAGTTTTTCAGATCTGATGAAATTCTGGAGAATCTTGATACTTTCAGCAGAATTCTCAGGCTTGAACCGTTTCCCCGGTCTGATGTGGATGTTTACTACAAAACCCTGCCTCAGGAAAACTTCATAGGACACAGAAATGAAATGCTCCGTCAGTTTACGAAATGGACTTCAGAAGGATGCCGAATTGCAGTGCTTTGCGATTCTGAAGCGGAGAAGGAAACCTTTACCGAACTGCTTCCTGAAAATACTCCGGTTGATCTCAGTGTTCTGTCGATATCCGTAGGCTTTCACATGCCCGAAGCGGGGCTGGTAATCCTGGCCGAGAGGAGATTGCTTTCAGGAAGGCGTAGACCGGAAAGGATAAGAAAATTCAGAGGTGGAGAAGGTTTTACGGATTCAGGGGATATATCTCCAGGAGAACTGGTTGTACACAGACGGTACGGTATCGGCAGATTCACAGGTTTAGAACAGGTGGAGACATCGGGAGTAATTCTGGACTGTTTAGCAATCGAATACCGAGATGGAGATCGGCTTCTTGTTCCAATTAATGAAATAGGTTCAGTTCAGAAATTCATGGCCCCTGACAGGATTAATCCCAGACTGGATAAGATCGGAGGAACATCCTGGACCAGAAGAGTCTCCGGTGCAAGGAAAAAGGCCAGGGAGATTGCAGGAAGACTTGCAATGCTGTATGCCCGCAGAAAAGCGATAAAGAGGGATACTTTCGGTCCACCCGGACATCATGTTATAGCTCTGGAGAGAAGCTTTCCGTATGAGGAAACCCCTGATCAGAGGAAAGCAATCAGCAAAATAATGGGTGATTTTGAGGACGATTGCCCGATGGACAGGCTTGTATGCGGTGATGTTGGTTACGGGAAAACTGAAGTTGCGATAAGAGCTGTGTTTCGAGTTGTTGATTCCGGGTTCCAGGCAGCTGTGCTGGTCCCTACTACAGTGCTTGCAGAGCAGCACTACTTCACATTCAGGGATAGACTGGCAGAGTTCCCCGTGAGAGTAGAAATGCTCAGCAGATTTCGAACCAAGCAGGAGCAGAAAAAGATCCTTGCCGATATCGCTGTAGGGGACATTGATATTATCATCGGAACGCACAGGATTCTTCAGAAGGATATACGGTTTCACAAACTTGGATTACTGGTAACTGATGAAGAACATCGTTTTGGAGTCAAGCAGAAGGAATATTTCAGAGAATTGAAGGCCGGAGTCGATACTCTCTCCATGACCGCGACACCAATCCCCAGAACGCTCCATATGGCTCTGTCCGGTTTTCGAAAAATATCCATTATTGCCACGCCACCCAGAGACAGGTATCCGATTCACACGGAGCTTGTAGGATTTAACGCAAGAATAATAGCAAAAGCCGTCCTTCGTGAACTGGAGAGAGACGGTCAGGTGTTCTTTGTCCATAACAGGATTCAATCGATTGAGAGAATCAGGGAAAAACTGGAATCCATTCTTCCGGAAGTTTCGGTTATTGTCGGACACGGTCAGATGAAACCGAGGGAACTGGAGGATGTGATGCATTCTTTCATGGAAGGCAAATATGACATCCTTCTCTGCACATCGATCATTGAATCAGGACTCGATCTTCCCCGAGTGAATACTATTTTCATTGACAATGCGCAGACGTTCGGCCTGGCCGAACTGTACCAGCTGCGGGGAAGAGTTGGAAGGAGTCATCACCAGGCATACTGTTATCTGATTGTGCCGGAGAATCAAAAGCTGAAACCAGAGGCCAGGAACCGTCTGGACGCTATTCGTCGTTATACTGAACTGGGATCCGGCTGGAATATCGCAATGCGGGATCTTGAAATTCGCGGGGCCGGTGAACTTCTTGGAGCATCTCAGCATGGTCAGATGATTTCGATCGGATACGCGCTTTTCGAACGTCTGATAGAACAGGAGGTAAAACGGCTGAAAGGTTTGAATCTCGATTCAGATGTTACGGTAAGAGTGGAGATACCCGATGATTCGTTTATTCCCCCGGAATACATCCCGGATGTATCAGAGAGGGTGAAAATATACAGAAGTGTCTGGAGAGCTGATTCTGAAGATAAGATAGATGAGTGGATCGAATATCTCACAGACAGATTTGGAAAACCGGAGCAGCCTGTGCTTAATTGCGCTGAAAGGGCGCGTCTCAATTACCTTGCGGGGAGAGCAGGAGTTGAAGAAGTTGTTATAAGCGGCTCGAAAGCTCTTCTTGTTTTCTCAGCGGGAACAGAGGTTTCAAGATCCGCTCCAGACGGTTTCAGATTATCAACGAAATTGGAGAAGACAGGACGCATCATTGTATCCATTGATGTAAAGGGGTTATCCCATGGGGAAAAGATAAAAAGAACCGCTCACTTTCTAAGACTGTCTCAGAAAGAGGATATTTCAAGCAGTGTTGAATAATGAATCATATCTCTTATATTCGCTTGTTCATCATAGTATGCAGTTGGCTAAGCAGGATGAACAGCATACCGGACTGATACTTCTGGAACTGAGGTACCGTTCAGGAATAGAGAATGGCAGTGCGGTATAGGAATATGGATAGTATGAATCCAGTTTATCCGAGACGGATGAATATCTGAGGGACCTTGTTGATTATTTTAAGGAAAATGAATGGAGTGGAATATGCGATTTAGCCTGATAATCACGATACTTCTTTTACTCGCAGCAGCATCTTCAGCAGATGTTCTTGCAACTGTGAACAGCACATCTCTTACATGGGATGATATTGTGCAGATGATCGGCGGCGAGCAGAATGCACAGTATCTTGGAATAACATCTTCAGCTTCGGCTGATGAAATCCTTCAATCCTGGGTAAGGGAAGAAATAATGGTGCTTGCGGCTGAAAACAAAGGTATTGAATCCATTCCGGAAATTGCCTACGCCATAGAACAGGCCAGAAGGCAGATACTTCTTGAAGTTTATATGAGTGATCTTGTATCCGATCTGCAGCCATCACAACTTGAGATAGAAAACTATGTTGATGAATGGCTTGATACTTACAGAAAAAGCATCCATGCAAGACATATCATCGTACAGGATATCGATCTCGCGAACTCCCTCCTTGCCAGGATCAGAGCAGGTTCTGATTTCGCGACACTCGCAAAGGAATATTCCATTGGACCAAGCGGGGTTGATGGTGGGGATCTCGGCTGGATAACCAGAGCCCAGTCTGGATATTTGGCCTTTGATGAAGCCGCGTTCAGGCTTCCGGAGGGTGGTATCAGCGATATCGTGGAAACCGGAGTTGGTTTTCACATTATAAAAACTGTGGAAATTCAGCTTCTTTCACCTGAGCCCACTGTCAGTGAGATTACTGAGGTCGTCGCGATGGAGCTTACTCAGAGCATGCAGGAGGAAGCTGTCATGGAACATGTTGAGAGTCTGGAAACTCAGTATACTGTGGTAACTTATCCGGAAAGGCTGCTCCAGCATCTCGAATAACAGAAAATATCTTATCTGGTTTGTATGGGCACTGATCCCGATTGTGATTGGTGCTACGGTCGCCCTTGTGCTTGTAACCGGAAGAAGAACCTCTTCATTTTCCATTATTGAGCCATCAGTGATATCTTTGCTGGAAAATCGAGATGTAGTTGCAAGAGTAGACAGCTCTGTTCTTCTGCTGGAAGATGTTAAACTGGTCGGGATTGATAATCCTTCAGTAGAGGAATGGGTAGAAGATGAACTGCTTGCGGAACTTGCCGTGGAGCACGGACTTGAGAATGTCAGGTTGAGCAGGCTGATCCAGAGCAGAGCAAGGCAGCTTTATCTGAGAGATGAACTGCTCTCTTCCGTCTACTCGCGGATTCCATTTCCAGACAGTATTGAAGTGTTTGAATACATGAGAACTGACAGCCTGCTTCTCATGGTCGAAAGACAATACTTCCAGATACTGGTTGCTGACAGACAGCTTGCTGACTCAATCTACACCAGACTTTCCCGGGGGGAGAATTTCCAGATAACAGCGGAGAGGCTCTCGATCGGACAGAAAGCCGGCATTGGTGGAGATCTGGGATTTCTGACAGCCGGAGAGCTTTCAGCTTACGGTTTTCCTCAAGATCAGATGATAACTGATGGGTTAAGCGGTATTCTTGAGTCTCAGTATGGATGGCATATCTTTCTTGCTGATGATGCTAGACCGCTTACTGATACATTGAGAGTCATCTGGAGCCTTGCTGATCATCTATACAATCAAAGGCTCAGGACGGCTCGAGACAGTCTCCTGATTGAAGCGATGGAGAATAGAGAAGTATATATTGATTCGACACTTATTTCCCGCGAATCCAGGGAAGATGCTGATCCGGGAGATTCAATTGGAAGAGAGGCAGAATGACAGCACTGGTACTTGTGTCCCTTATTGCCGGAATGATTCCGGTGGAGAAAGTGGTTGCCGTTGTAGGTGACGGACCAATACTGCATTCCGAGGTTGAGGAATTGCTGTCTGAGTCAGGTATTCCATTAATGGGTAATTATCTTGAAGAATCACAAACCCCTGAATACCTTGATGCTCTTGAACAGCTGGTCGAAGAGAGGTTGCTGGTTCATGCTGCTGTTGATGCCGGTTTTTATCCGACAGATGCTGAGATTCAGATTCTTGTAGATGAAGAAATGGCAAATCTCTCTGATCAGTTTCCGACAGGATCAGATACCGCCAGGGAATATCGGGATTATCTTTCAGTGCTACTTGGTAACCGCGTGGCTGCCCAGACATTGTTAGGCTCCAGGATTCAGGTAGCGCTTCGGGATATGCCGATTAATCCTGAAACATTCCTGATTTCAAATATTGACCTTGTAGAGAATATTGTAATGCCGAAACATATAGGCTGGATATATATGCCCGTACTTCCCTCAGGAACTGATCTTGATCAGGCAATTGATGAGATCATGCAACTGAGAGATCAGATAATCAATGGCGAGTCTTTTAAAGAACTTGCGATGCAGTGGTCAGATGACGGTTCTGCTGTTAATGGGGGAGCGCTGGGTGTATTCGGTCCGGGAGAGATGACTCCGGCTTTCGAAGAAGCCGCGTTTTCACTTGAGTCAGGTGAGATCAGTCTTCCAGTTGTTACTCCTTTCGGTGTTCACATAATCCGTATTGACAGCATTCATGAAGACGGCACGATTGAAGCAAGCCATATTCTGAGAATAGTAACCGTAGACCAGGTGGACATTGATGCTTCTATGATTGTAGCGAATGCTCTTCATGACAGTATTCTGTCGGACACAGGATTAACCTTCGAACAGGCAGCAAGGTTATACAGCCTTGACAGAACCAGCTCCGAAGTTGGCGGAGATCTTGGAACAGTACCCCTGAATCTCTGGCTTCCCTCACTGGCAGAAGCTGCTCTTCTGCTTGAGGAGGGATCGGTATCTGAACCGATATTCCTGCCTGAAGCGGGAGCTATGGTCCTGCTGAAGATCTATGATGATGCCGGAGGAATTGACTGGAGCACATATACCGATGCTGAACTGTCAGGAATTGTTCAGCAGGTGATCTATCATGATACATACACGACTATTATCGATTCCCTTAGAAAAGAAATCCCTGTTATCTACTATCTGAATACGGATGATAACAGTGCGAACTGATGTTTATCTCAAGCTCACAGGGATCTTCAAAACTCGTACGGTCGCTGGTAAAGCCTGCAAGGCGGGCTGTGTATCAATTGGCGGCAGCAGGGTCAAATCTTCACAGGAGATAATCAGGGGAGACATACTTGAAATTGTGAAACCGGATGGTTCCATTCTTTCAATTGAAATTCTGGAAATTCCATCAGGCAAACAGGTTTCCAGGAAGGAAAGATCTCTCTACTTTAAGACAGTCGGACCGGAGCGCTGATGCTGATATCCTTTCAGAATGTAAGCAGATTCTATAATGAATGGCCAGCCCTCGAAAACATTGAGCTGACAGTAGAACCCGGTGAATTCCTTGTTCTGTCCGGACCAAGCGGTGCTGGAAAAACCACACTGTTTCGGCTTATCTGGATGGGTGATTTTCCTACTTCTGGTGTAGTTGAAGTCAGCGGGTACAGATCTGACAGAATTCGAAAAGGGGATCTTTCTTTTCTCAGGCGCAAGCTGGGTATTGTATTTCAGGATTTCCGGCTTCTTTCAGAAAGAACGGTATTCGACAATGTTGCGATGCCCCTCCAGGTTACCGGAGCTTCTCCCAGGGCTGTCAGAAAGCGGGTATTCTCACTTCTTGCGGAGATGGAGCTTAATCATCGGCGTTCATCTTATCCACACGAGTTATCCGGTGGGGAGCAGCAGAGGGTCGCTATCGCGAGAGCCATGGTCGCTCACCCGGTAATTCTTCTGGCTGATGAACCAACAGGCAATCTGGATCCTGATGTTTCAAAGCATGTAATTGAACTGCTGCTGGAGATAAACAGAACCGGAACCGCGGTTATTCTGGCAACACATGATCCGAGACAGATTCCAGCAGGGACGGCTAAGTACCTCTATCTGGACAGAGGGCATCTTGCGAATCCCGTGTCCTGGGATGGGTACGATCAGCTATGATACATCTTCTGAAAACCTCACTTCATGAAGGTATCCTCAATATCAGGGAGAAACTGGGTTCATTTCTTGTAACACTCCTGATGGTCAGTCTCTCATTTATGGTTTTTGATATTTTCCTCGTGGTTTCATGGAATGTTGGAAGCATTTTGAGTGATGAGCAGGAAAATGTCGGAATAGAACTATTTCTTAGAGAAGATATCAGTGAAGTAGAAGCGGTGAATCTGGCGGACCTGATATCAGTGATGGAAGGCGTGAGATCGGTTTATTACGTGTCTTCTCTTGAGGCTGAGGCTGTATTCAGGGCGGATCTTCCTGAACAGGCTGATCTCCTGATACTTCTCGGACCTCAGTTTCACCTGCCCCCGTCAATTCAGATTTCATTGCATCCTGATTATAGAACCTCCAGCAAAGTGAGTGGACTTGCCCGAACTGTTTCAGGGATGGATGGAGTTAAGGATGTAGTTTATGGTCAGGAATATCTTCCCGGCTTGACCGGGGCTGTGGATATGCTGGGGAAACTGGTAATACTTGCCGGGCTGGTTCTTGCAATAAGCCTTTCGCTGATAGTAGCTAATACGGTAAGGCTGGCGGTAGCGAAAAGGGCGCTTACAGTTGAGATAATGAGTATAGTAGGGGCACCGGGATGGTTTGTAAGGATGCCTTATCTGGGGGAGGGGCTCGTAACCGGTATTGCCGGTTCAGCGGGAAGTCTCCTTCTTACAGGGACTATTTCCAGTATCTTATCATCCAGCATACCACATGACTTTTTGCCCGGAAAATGGATCTTACTGGTTCTTATCCTAGGTGCATCCGCTGGTGCAGCGGGTAGCTGGATGGGTATGAGATCAGGGATTCCGAAACCACGTTCCTGACAGGGGGATAAAATGAAAAAAATGTTGATAGTTCTTGTTGTTCTTTCAGGTCTTGCTTTTGCGCAGAGTGGATCGAGACTGGATCCGGTACCGGCAGGAGAGGGAACCCAGCCAGTTACAACCACCGGGACGGCGAACGCATCAGAAGAAGCTCCTTCACCTGCAACATGCCTTGGTGGTGGAGGCATCATGAGTTTCTTACCCATGATTGCGATTATCGGGATATTCTATTTCCTCATGATTCGTCCACAGCAGAAACAGTCGAAAATGCTTCGCCATATGCGTGGAGCTTTCTCAATGAATGACAGAGTCGTTACCGCAGGCGGTATTCACGGGATTATTACAAATATCAAAGGAGATATCATCACGGTGAAAATTGCTGACAGTGTCAAGATTGATGTTGACAGGAACTCTCTCCAGCTTGAGGGAGCTGAAGGCGGATCCTGCGCAGTTGCTAAATAGATCAGATCTATTTGAAATTCAGTGACATGCTTATTTCGCATGTCACTGATATTCATCAATTGGATTGATATGCCCGTAAAGGAAAGCGATTTTGAATCATGTCATTCAGATCATTAGAATATTATGGCTCTGAGGTTCTCCGCAAGCAGTCAAGGGAGCTTGACTGTTCCGCTGAGAAGGAGTTCATAGAGATTCTGATAAACGATATGAAAATGATACTTCATACCAAAAACGGTCTGGGTTTGGCAGCACCTCAGTCCGGAGAGAATGTCCGGCTATTCATACTAAGCCCAGAAGATCTTGATCTGAGCGGACATAGTGTCTTTATTAATCCAGAAATTGAGACGTCCGGCCCTGCTTTAAAGGATGAGGAGGGTTGCCTGAGTATCCCGGAGATATTTGAACTTGTTAAAAGGCCTTCTCATGTGAGCATCACTGCTCTGGATCAGACCGGCATATCATTTTCACTTGAACTTGATGATTACACCGCACGTGCAGTCCAGCACGAATATGACCATCTCGAGGGTATACTCTTTACTGATAAACTCAGCCCCATCAGAAAACGGCTCATCAGAAAGCGTCTTTCCGAGATAAAAGAGGAATACAGGAGCGGAAAAAGGATTCTCTGATGAGAATCATATATTTTGGAACTTCATCGTTTGCACTGCCCCCTCTCAAATCGCTGATGGAATCCGTTCATGAATTAGTTCTTGTTATAACCAGACCTCCAAGAGGAGCTGGAAGAGGAAGAAAGCTCAGGAATCCTCCAGTAGCGGATTATGCTGTAACGCACAAACTTGAACTGCTGCAACCTGAAAAATTGACCGATGATGTTATCAGTTATCTGTATACTCTGCAGCCTGATGTAATGGTTTCAGCTGCGTATGGTGCCTGGCTTCCGAGCAGACTTCTTGAATCAGCGCCACTCGGAGTTGTCAACATTCATCCTTCACTCCTGCCGGCACACAGAGGAGCTGCTCCTGTCACAAGAGCGATTATTGACGGAGCAGAAGAAACCGGAGTTTCATTCATGCTGACTGACAGCGGTTGGGATACCGGACCATTGCTTGAGAGCTTCAGAGAGAGAATCATGCCGGATGACACGACAGGTATGCTTGAGGAAAGGCTTTCTCATATTGCTGCCGCTCATTTACAGACAGTTCTTGAAAGATATGCTGCAGGTATGATTATTCCAGAACCTCAAAAAGGCGCAACCGTTTACGCGGAAAAAATAACACCAGAGGAAACGTGGATGGACTGGAAAATGTCTGCTGAATTTCTCGAGCGGAAGGTAAGGGCTTTTCAACCGTCTCCAGGGGCCAGAACCGAACACTGCGGGAATATGTTCAAGATAATCAAAGCATCACGGGTTTCTATGAAATCAGCACCTGGAATAATTACAATCGAGGATGATACTCTGTTTATCGGTTGCGGCGAAGGAAGTCTCAAAATACTGACTTTGCAGCCTGCATCGAAACGGATCATGGACGCGGCAGATTTCCTCAGGGGAACCACAATGAGAACAGGTGATAAACTTGGAAGTAAAAAGTAAGATTAATACTCTGTTTCAGAGTGGTTTGTTTCTTTTCTCAATTGCTCCGTCTGCGATTGTGTTTCTGCTTCTGCTTGTAGGCGGAGCGGGTTTCCTGTGGTCTCTTTTATCAGCCCTGACTATCCTTCTCGCTCTTCAGGTCACTGGTTTTCTATATGGAAGAGGAGTGATCAGACATCCTTTTATACTGAGGATTTCATTCTGGACATTGAAGATGATGCAGCCTGTTCTCGCGATGGCAGCACATACGCCTGAAAAAATGGTTATAGCGATGAACAACCGTAAAGCCGTCTCCGAATGCTCAAGGAAATTCCGGGGAGAAGAAACTCTTATTCTCGTTCCTCACTGCCTGCAGAATCATGAGTGTTCTCACAGGCTGACATTCAATCCTGAATCCTGCGAGAGATGCGGCAGGTGTCCTATTGGAGACCTGCTTGAGATCAGAAACAGATTCAATACCCATTTTGCCATTGCTTCAGGAGGTACTTCCGCAAGAAGGATTGTCGAGCGGATAGAGCCTTCACTTATTATTGCTGTTGCCTGCCCTGTAGATCTTTCTCTTGGAATCCTTGATGTCCACCCGGTTACAACGGTAGGAGTTCTTAATGAATGGCGTCACGGCCCATGCTTCGATACATGGGTCAACCCCGCGGAACTGGAGGCAGCTCTGGAGATGTTCACTCAGGAAGATACTATTCTACCGTAAGCAAACCCTCGAGTTCTGTCAGTGTGCTGTCCATCTTCTGAAGTGCGGAATCCACCGGAACAGGAGTGGAAAGATCAATCCCTGTGCCCTTGAGGAGATCCAGAGGTGCTTTGGACGAGCCGCCTTTAAGGAAGTCAATGAAGTTTTCAACTGCTCCTTTTTCACCTGCGATTATCCTTGATGAAATGTTTACAGCTGAAGCCAGACCCGTTGCGTATTTGTATACGTAGAAATTGTAATAGAAGTGTGGAATTCTGGACCATTCATACGCGATTACGGAATCGGTGCCATCAAAGGCGAAACTGTTTCCATGGTAGAGTTTTACAAGCTTGAGGTATTCCTCATTCAATAAGTCCGGTGTGAGGGATCCTCCGGATTCAACATATCCGTGTATGTATTTCTCAAATTCAGCGAACATGGTCTGTCTTACCAGAGTAGATTTGAATTTGCTCAGGAGATGATCAAGAAGAAATGCCTTTTCATCTCTGTCTTCCGTTCTTTTCAAAAGGAGATCTATCAGAAGCATCTCGTTTGTTGTGGAAGCAACTTCTGCCAGAAGTATTTTGTATGAAGACATATGATACGGCTGAGTGTTCTTTGAAAGAAGGCTGTGCATGGAATGTCCTGCTTCATGAGCAAGGGTGAAGACGCTGCGGAGAGTTCCATTAAAATTGTGCAGGATAAATGGATAGGAATCATAACAGCCACCCGAGTACGCACCCGATCTCTTGCCTTTATTCTCGTATTTGTCAGCCCATCTGTCCTCGAAACCCTTTTTCAGTGTGTTTACATAATAACTCCCAAGTGGAGCCACAGCTTCAAGAGTAAGATCTACAGCTTCATTCCAGGTGTATTCTCCTTTGGATTCAGGTACGATCGGAACCTGCACATCGTACAGATGCATCGAATCGAATCCAAGCACTTTCTTGCGCAGGTCAAGATAGCGGTAGAGAGTGGGGAAATTATTGTGAACAGATTCAATAAGGGAATCGTATACAGTTGTACTGACCCTGTCATTGAAAAGGGAGGAGGCCAGTGCTGAACTGTGCTTCTGTACTTTGGCGTAAAAAATATGTGTACGAACCTGACCTTCAAGCAGAGCAGCCTGTGTTGCTATGTTACCGGAGATTTCGCTGTAAAATCCCTCGAAAGCATCTTTCCGTACTCTTCTGTCTTTATTCTGAAGGAATGCAGCGAAGTTGCCGTTTGTCAGTTTAACGGGATGTCTCTTTTCATCAATAATTTCAGGAAGTCTTGCCGGCATATCGACATTGTTCATTTTACCGAATACGGTGATGAACCCTTTTGTTATTTCTCCTGCCATTGCGAGGAGTTTCTCTTCCTTGTCCGAAAGAGTGTGCGGACGATATCTGAGGATGTTTTCCAGCCAGATTCTATATGGCGCCAGTTCGGGAGTTGCAAGCCATGCTTCAATGGTATCCCGGGATATTGAAAGCAGTTCCGGAGTGAAAA
This sequence comes from uncultured bacterium, assembly GCA_965372215.1. Classification (GTDB taxonomy): domain Bacteria; phylum Fermentibacterota; class Fermentibacteria; order Fermentibacterales; family JCC-6; genus Aegiribacteria. The sequence continues at coordinate 17,412 of CBDVBK010000035.1, forward strand.
ATGAATGAGCGGTTCTTACTTCAACAGTTCTGCTTGAGATTTTCGCAGAAAGACCGCTGTAGTGAGAGTTGCTGAGATCTTCATCCCTCTTCATTTCGGTGTACGTTGAAAGCTTGGAAATCAGCCTGTTCTGCGAGAGTATCTCCACAATTGCCATTTGAAGAATCTTCGGGGATTCGCTCAGTCTTCCTGTCCACTGCTTGAAGCTGTCAGCGAATGCATCTGTTATACTGAAATCCTTTCCCCATTCTTCATCTGATGCATAAATGGCTTCTACAGCCCATCGATCTTTCAGCGGGACTTCACTTCTATTCCTGAGCTCTTTTGACATTATCTTTCATTCCTTCCAGAATTCATTTTCTATATCTTTGGATCCTGTGCCATTCCGGTTCTGTATTGATTCTCCCTGAAAAATAATACCTTTGGAGAAGTTACTTGAACAGAAACACTAATATACTTGAAGGCTCCGTCTCATCAAGATTTCCATCTGTGTATTGTTGTTCGAGTATTGTAACCCACATATTATCATAAATGGAGGTTCTAATGAAGATGCTTTCTTTCCTTATTGTCATTCTGGTTCTATTTTCAAACGCCTGTACTGATCGCTCAGGTGAATCGGATGAAAACGCTCCTGAAAATGATCATATAATCGGTACGTTTGTGTCTCCAGGGGATGAAATCAGCGGTCTGGCATGGGGAGCCGGCTTATTATGGGCAGTTGATGCTTCCTCTGATATGGTTTTCAGTATCAATACATCAACAGGTGATACGGTTGACTCCTTTCCAATAAGCCATCCCAGAAATCTCAGAGCCACAGGTCTGGCTTTCAGTGCGGAACATGATATTCTTATTGTTGGATTCTGGGATTACGGTGCGAACGGGTACGTTTACCAGTATACTCTGGATGGCCTTAATAAAGGATCGACAAGAATGTGTGGTGGTTGAGGGAACCCTGTCTCGTCGGTGACGGGGCTTGCAGCTCACATGAACTATCTTTATCTCTCATCACGAGCACAGGATAGAACCTACAGATACTCACTTCCAGGCATGCAGGGACGGAACACGTCCACCAGATTCGGGAATAACAGCAGAACAAGAGATATAGCCCGAGATTCGGAAGGCTTGATATGGGTGGCAACTGACGATTCTGAACTCCCTCTTCGACTTTACAATGCATCGGGAAGGATGGTCTCCAGCATAAGTGGAGATATCGTATCTTCAGCTACCGGAATCACCATTGATACTGAAGGAAATCTCTGGGTGAGTAATAACGAGGATGGTATCATCTGCTGTCTTGATCCTTCAAGATAGCCGGTGCGCTGGTTTCCCTGACAGAACTTTGCATTTATAATTTCTGAATCATTGAATTTCATTTCAATAATGTGAATAGCGGGGTGAAGAGAAAATGCGCGATTGTATATACGGTCTTGATGTGAAAGTTCCGCTTCTGGATGGAAGCATGGTTCGTTATGTGAATCTTGACAATGCTGCCAGCACACCTCCGCTTGTCAAGGTTGTGGACGCTATCACGAAACTGGCGCCTTTCTACTCCAGTGTTCATCGAGGAACCGGATTCAAATCAAGGCTTTGCACTGACGCATACGATCGTGCCCATGAGATAATCGCTGAATTTGTTGGAGCGGATACCGAATTGAACACAGTCATCTTTGTGAAGAATGCAACAGAAGCCATCAACAAGCTTTCACACAGGATAAACATATCGAAGGATTCAATAGTAATATCCACAGGTATGGAACATCACTCGAATGATCTGCCGTGGCGTGATCACTTCAGGACACTGCATGTCAGAGTAACTGATGATGGCCGTCTTGACGAAGAACATTTTGATATGCTGTTAAGAGAGAACGCAGGGAATACAGCTCTTGTGACAGTAACAGGCGCGTCAAACGTAACAGGATATATACAACCTATTTACCGATTTGCCAGAAAAGCGCATGAAGCCGGAGCGAGAATAATGGTAGATGCCGCTCAGCTTGCTCCGCACAGGCGGATAGATATGAAACCTGATAATGATCCGGAACATCTGGATTTCCTTGTGATTTCAGGTCACAAGATGTATGCCCCATATGGAACCGGGGCGCTGATCGGTCCCAGGCAGGAGTTTCTTAACAGTGGCCCTGACTACAGCGGTGGTGGAACAGTTGAGGTTGTTACAGGTGATTTTGTCAAATGGGCGGGAATGCCGGAAAGAGATGAGGCAGGCAGCCCGAACATAATGGGAGCGATTGCTATGGCTGTCGCCGCGAGAACTCTGATGGATAAAGGTCTGGATACAATCGCAGAGCATGAGAGAGTACTTACTGCATACGCGCTTGAAAAACTGGGCGATATGCCGGGCGTACGTGTGTATGGAGAAACCGACCCCGAAAAGGCACATGAAAAAGTGGGCGTGATACCGTTCAATCTGGAGGATACCGATCACGCGCTGGTTGCCGCAATAGCCGGCTATGAAGCTGGAGTAGGCGTGAGAAACGGCTGTTTCTGCGCTCACCCCTATGTGGTATCAATTCTCAAACTTGATGAGAGTGAGATCACTACATGGCGGGATCAGTTCATGAAAGGGGATAAATCCGGAATGCCGGGTATGCTCAGAATGAGTTTCGGATGCTACAGTAACACGGAGGATATTGATCGTCTCATTGAAGCGCTGAACATGATACAGAACGGTGATTATTCCGGTGATTACTATCAGATACCGAAAACCGGTGAATATATTCCGAAGAACTTCACCGATGACTACAGACCTTTCTGGGATTTCCTGGGAAATGAAATATGAAGGAGAAAAAATGTCACTCTGGAAAATAATTGCACTGTTCGTTTTGATGATGTCTTTACTGCTGACCGTCAGCTCATGCGGAGAGGCTGAAACTGAACAGCCGTCAGAAGCTCAGGGTACTGACGCAGCAGTTTCACAGCCGAATTCGAATCAGGAGGATTTCATACTTGCTGACAGCGCTTCAGAAGCGCTTGAAGCCTGTTCTTACACTTTCAGGGTATATGGTACCGGCGCATTTGCTGAAATCCCGGCAATGGTTGGCGAAATATCCGGAAGAACTTCCGGAGAAGAAGGAGTAATACTCCTTTTTGCTGAGCTCGGCCTTGATAGTACACCTGATATTGAAGATGACATTGAGTTTTCTCTTACGATCGTATCCGGAACCGATTCAGTGTATTTCCATGATAAGCTGGACAGTGTTTTCCGGAAAGGCTCTCTGGAAGAGGGCGGAAGAGATCTGCTTCGAACGGCAAGTTATGCCATAATGAACGAGTACTTCCTCAGCGCCGCATTCGCCGATGAAATTGCGGCACAATCCATCGTATTCGAAGGTGCAGATTCTGTTGGATCTGAAGCCTGTAATACGTATCTGGTTACATATGCCGGCGGACAGCAGGCCAGATGGTCTCTGAGTATTGCTGATCACTTACCCAGACGTGTTGAGCGGATGACAACCGGTCAGGATGGAAACCCGGCTTCTGTTGTCCTGGAAGTCTATGATCTTGAAACTGCTCCGGATCTTCCCGATTCCATGTTCATTCTTGTTCCGCCTGAGGGACTTGATGCAGAGAATTACAGCGCTTTCCTGCTCACCGGAACAGCAGCTCCTGAATGGGACCTTCCTGACAGTGACGGCAATGTGGTTTCACTCGAATCGCTAAGAGGGAATGTTGTAGTTATTGATTTCTGGGCAACCTGGTGCGGTCCATGCAAGGTTGTGATGCCGGATATTCAATCCCTTCATGAGAAATACGCGGATCAGCCTGTAATGATTTATGGAGTTAACGTGTGGGAATCCGGTGATCCCGATGCTTTCATGCTGGAGAATGCCTACACATACGGCCTTCTTATGGAAGGCAATGATGTCGCTGAAGAATACAGAGTATCAGGAATTCCGACACTCTATGTTATCGATCAGGAAGGGAATATCGCTTTCACTCAAGTGGGATCCAGCTCTGAACTCGGCTTAACACTGACTGAAGTAATAGACAACCTGCTGGCGGTTGAATAAGAAAAGGGGGCTTTTGCCCTCTCTTCTAAATCAAATCACTTTGTTGACGGTGCAATAATGGATATACGAGTTGCTGCATTCGATGATATCGAAGCGATTGTAGATATTTACAATCAGGCGATAGCCACCGGTCAGAAAACAGCGGATATTACACCTGTTACTGCCGAGGATCGTGATAAATGGTTTGAGGATCATTCTCCTGATAAGTATCCCATCCTGATAGCGGAAGACGGTAATCTGATCGTCGGATACCTGACCATCAGCGCATATCGTCCCGGTCGTATGGCACTTCGTTATACAGCTGAAGTAAGTTACTATGTCCACTTTGAACATCATCGGCAGGGAATAGCTTCGAAGCTTCTGCAGCACGCCATTGGCATGTGCCCATCACTCAGGATAAAGACTTTATTCGCAATACTTCTTGACAGCAATCAGGGCAGCATTAAACTTCTGGAGAAATTCGGTTTCGAAAAATGGGGATATATGCCGCGAGTAGCAGAATTTGATGGAATTGAAGCCGGCCATTTGTACTATGGGCTTCGAATTGATGAACGATGACAGAAAGGTTCACTTAAAAGGTATCCCGCCAGCATTGAATGGCTATGCAAGGGATTTTCAGATAAGTGAGATAGATGGAAAAAGAACACTGACCTGTAAATTCAACGTTGGGAGTGGTGTAACTTGCGAACTCTCCGGTAGTTATGTTCTTGGATCAGGGCAGGCAGAATGGCAGGATCTGACTGATATTGAGCCTTGACATACTACTCCACCTGACCGGATCGGGAAAAGGATTACTTACCTGGCATTTTGCTATGAAGTGGCTTCATGATGCTTTGCTCGAAGACTGTATGGACAAAGCTGAAAATAATTTTCTGACAGAAAATATAAATTCAGACTGGAATCTATGGGTTAGATTCTTAAGAAGGATGTTCAGAAAAAAGAAATAGCACACATATCAACAGGATTCCCCCGAATTTAATCAGGCAGGTCGTCTAGAATTTGCTTCATGCTTTGCCTGTACTTCCGGAAAGCATTCCGTCCTTCACCAGTAAGGCGTATCATAGTATGCGGCTTTTTGCCTTTAAATTCTTTCTTGATAGAAACGTAACCTGCCTTTTTCAGCAACGGGGCAACGCCCATCGTCAGGAGAAAAAGCCCCAGGACAATATCCCATACGCCATCCTGGAATAGCAATGATTGGAATCTGGAGTTCAATACCTTGGATTTCATCCATAACATAACTGGCTCATACTACCCATATCCAGAGATCCTGGGACGATCTGGATCATACATGACTCTCATCAGGGGAGATGATGGGTATTTTCAGAATAAATACATATTTCCATGTACCATCACTTCTGTCGACTGCTATCAAGATGAGACTATCTGGAAACTGGTATTAATTACAGGAGCATTCTATTATTGCCTTGAACTAGTATTTAACTCTCCATCAATTGAACCTTCAATCGTTCTGCCAAATTCGGGTGGAGCCGATCTCTGCCTGCTTGAGTCAGAGGAGTACCATCCTGGCAGAGGGGGACTGACTGTTGTTGGTGAATGCCAGGTGGAAGTGATGATACTGGATATTAGCAATCAGAATAAATATAAGGAAACTGGATTTCTCGCTAGTTATGCGGAACAAGATATAGAAAAGCCCGTGAGCTTGTATTTCAGTGAATAAGGAAAAAGATGCAATCAGGAAGCATTAACGTACTGCATAAAGACAGCTGTCGCTGCTTCCAAATAATACCATACCATCTGATATCACCGGTGAGGAGACTATGAATCCATTTGTCTTAAACTTCCACAACTCCAAGCCAGTCAGGATGTCCAGAGCGTAAAGGTAGCCATCATTACTTCCGAAAAACACAATACTATCTGCTATTGCCGGAGATGATTGGATCATATCCCCGGTATTAAATCTCCATCTCTCCTGCCCTGTCTCCGTATTTACCGAGTAGAAATAATTATCCCAGCTTCCAAAATATATTACACCATTAAATACTGCAGGTGAAGACACTATCGCATCACCGGTCCTGAAAATCCACTTCTCCCGCCCCGTTTCAATATCTAAAGCATATAAACAACCATTCCATGATCCAAAATACACAGCATCATCCGAAATCGTTGGAGTGGATTGAATCCAATCGTTCGTTTTGAATTTCCATTTCATTTCTCCGGTCAGTATATCTACAGCATAGAAACAGCTATCACTACTTCCAATATAAACTGAACCATCATGCAGTGCAGGAGAAGAGAGTATCTGAGCTTCAGTTTTGAATTCCCACAATTCCCGCCCGGTAACTTGATCAATAGCATAAAGATAGCTATTGCGACTTCCGAAATACACTACGCCGTCCAGTATTGCCGGGGAGGAATAAACCATACCATAATAAGAGTATTTCCATATTTCTTCTCCTGTTATGGTATTAATCGCATAAATACCAGTATCACTGCTGCTGACATAAACCGTTCGTCCAGATACTGCAGGAGATAAGGTAATCCAGCTGTCAGCTTCATATTTCCATTCTTCCTCTCCAGTCCGGATATCAACAGCATAGAGGCAACTATCACAGCTTCCAAAATAAACCGTACCGTCATGCACTACCGGTGAGGAGAATATTTCGCCATCGGTTCTGTATTTCCATGCCAGATCAGTTAACTCAGAAGGAGCTTCGGAATTGTAAACCCCTGTTCTTTCAGGATTATTTTGAAACATGCTGGAACTATCCCCATTCTGACATCCCGTAAATACAATTAGTGTTGCAGCCAGCACAGTAAGTGATATTATCTTCATCATACTACATTACCTTATTCTATTATTAGGAAACTTGTTTCTCGCCATATCAGAATCAGCTCCCGATATAACTTTTCTGTTCCCTTTTGCACAGTATCTTCATTTGAAATTAATGATACCGCCAAAAATATTCCCGGTCAACGTCATTAATGTATACCTGCAGCGAATTGCTCAGTCCGATTACTGTGCTGTTTATACAGAGAGGTATACCCATTGCACAATCAGAGAAGTACTTGACTTCGCCATTAGTGCACGTATAGTATACGTGTAGTAACGGGAAGGGGTGGATATCATGCAGAAAAAACTGACTTTGACTATCGATGAGAAGGTCTACAACGGTCTCCGTCAAGTCATTGGACCAAGGAAAATAAGCCATTTCATCGAGGATCTTGTTCGACCACATGTGATCAAACAGGATTTATATAAGGCATATCAAGATATGGCAACTGATCATATGCGTGAAACCGAGGCACTGGAATGGGCCGAGGCTACATGCGGAGATATAAGTCATCATGAAGAGAGCTGAAGTCTGGTGGGTGAATTTCGACCCCTCTGTAGGAGGTGAAATCCAGAAGCAGCGGCCAGCTGTGATCGTAAGCAACGACGCTGCCAATCAGTTCTTGAACCGCGTGCAGGTTATTCCTCTGACAGGTTCCACAGACAGGCTTTACCCGAGTGAAGCCTATGTAACCCTCAAAGGCAAGCGCTCCAAAGCGATGGCAGACCAATTAACCACGGTAAGCAAGCAGCGTCTTATCAACAAAGCTGGATCACTTTCTTCAGTAGATATGCAGAACATTGCCAGAGCCATTACAATACAACTCGATCTCTAAGCAATAGGAATATTGATTTCAAACCGTTCTGGGAATATTTCCGAAACAGTACATTTTTCCCGATAAGCCTCCGATTCCTTACTGAAACCGGCCATATCAATAGGACAGTGGATTTTCCACAATCCCATGACCTGCTCATAAAGCAGCCCATTCGTTCCAATAAACCTCCGATTCCTGCCTGAAACTAACCATATGGCCTGAACCACCCGCAGTCAAATATCATTGCTGACAAATACGCACTGGGAATCCGGTATGAAGGTACACATTCCCCCGGAAGTCGTTGCTAGATTTCACCCAACCTCTATTTCAGGAAACCATCATGACTCAAAACCTGCGGTTCCCGGGAGATCCCGGAACATCGTCTTGCCATGGAATGTACTCCGCATCGGGTTCACATACCAGTTCCAGAGGTTCAGGTTGGGGGTCTTGCGTCTTTCCAGAGATCAAGGTGCTTCAGGATGTGCCTGATGACAGAAGGCTGTTCGATAAAAGAAATAACCTTCATCTGTCCTCCGCACTTCGGACATTTCAAAGCACCATGTCCGAGCCTTCATTGAAGATCATCCTCTCAAGCGAAAAGGGAGCCCTTGAAATGTATTCGCTCAGGGTCTTTCGACCGCTGTCATCGCATGCTTCAATGGGTTCGGCACATATGACCTCCCGGGCTGGAATCCTTCGAGTCTCCTGTTATGGCTTCTCATCTCAACAGGCAGAGGTTCGTGATCTCAGCGGGTTGCATTAAACCGAATGTAACTACAAGACAATTGTGTGAGTTTGCGCCAGTCTTGACATGGTTGTTATATAAATACATAATGTTGTACGTAATTATGTACATGCACAGTTTGGAGATATTATGGATGCAATTAGTTATACAGCAGCACGTGCAAACTTCGCCAAGACAATGGAAAAGGTTTGTAATGATCATGCCCCAATCATAATAACGCGTAAAAGTGAAAATGCAGTAGTTATGATGTCTCTTGAGGATTATGAGGCCATGGAAGAAACAACATACTTACTCCGTTCCCCTGCTAATGCAAAATTGTTGCTTGAATCCATTGTCGAGCTTGAAGCAGGCAATGGTATAGAAAGAGAACTCATCGAATGAAGTTGACTTTCTCCACAATAGCGTGGGAAAATTACCTTTACTGGCAAAGCACGGATAAAAAAGTACTAAAGCGAATCAATAGCCTTATCAAAGACATACAACGTTCTCCCTACAAAGGTATTGGTAAACCAGAGCCACTAAAACATGGCCTGTCAGGTTATTGGTCCAGACGTATCAACGATGAACACCGAATAGTCTACAAATGTAAAAGTGATACCATTCTGATTGCACAACTCCGATATCATTATAGTACAAGAGATTGAGGATACAATTACCAGGATTATTCCATAATCTCAAATTAAATCTGGACAATATGTTCAGTAATACTCGAACCTTTGGTGACCCGCTTTTAAAACTAAAGTACAATCTGTCAGTAAGTACTTCTAACTCAAAGCATAAGAAGACTTACCGAAATCCGGTCATTTATGCTAAAGAACTTCAAGCAGAAATGAGGAGGTAGGGTTTGTCGCAGGCTGAGCTAGCCCGGAAGCACGGATTATCTTGCGCTCGTGTCAATCACAGGATGACTTTGCTCAAGCTTCCCGGGAAGGAGATCAAACCGATCCTGGAGATGGGGGATCACTGGGAGCCGAGGTTGGTGACGGAACAGACGTTGAGGGGTTAGCATACATGACACTATAATAGACACTTCACATATTCCATTTGGAGGTAGAAATGGGAATCCCAGATCAAATTGTTAGAGAAGTCAGGACATATTGCAAAGAACACGGTGTGAAGAAGCTGTTCTTGTTTGGCTCATATGCAAGGGGTGATGAAACACAATCAAGCGATATAGACCTTCTGGTTGAGTTTCAGAACAGCATACAGATCAGCTACCTGGATATGTTGATTATTAAGTCAGACCTTGAGAAAATTCTGGGCTCCAAAGTGGATCTGGTTGAGATAGATTCTCTTGTGAATCCCATCCGCCGTAAGAGTATACTGTCGGAGAGGATACCTCTTTATGCTTCCTGAGGACAGAGATGCCGCTCTCATTCTGGATATTATCTCAGCTGCTCGTGACATCGAAGGATTTGTGACCGGTATTGACCTGCAGGACTTCGAATCGGACTAGATGCTGCGCTTTGCGGTGGAAAGGCAATTACTCGTTATCGGTGAGGCGGCGAAACACCTTTCAGAAGATTTCAAGAAGGAAGTACCTTCGCTTCCCTGGAGTGCCATTATCGGTTTGAGGAACATATTAGCTCATGAATATGGAGAGATTCTTACTGAGCGTATCTGGTTGGTGGCTGTAAGAGATCTGAAAGGACTTGTCAAAGAACTGCTACCCCATCTTCGCAAGCAAGGATACAACGAAGATATTCCTTAGCTGCTTAGTTAACTTCATTCAATAAATCAATTCCGAAAGTACTCACTTACATTTATGATGTAGAGCTGAGCCTTCGTTTCTCGTTTTAATGGTGGGTGGAACTGTCGTCTCGATTCCCGATCTACTCGAACCATTGGTGGACCCTTCTTGAAACTAGAGTAAATTCTATCAGAAAGTACTTCTAACTCAAAGCATAAGAGGACTTACCGTAACCCTATCATCTTCGCTCAGGAATTAGCAGAAGAGATTAGCAGGGAGGGGCTTTCGCAGGCTGATCAAGCCCGCAACACGGATTATCACGGGCTCGAGTTAACCAATGGCAGTCTTTACTCAAGCTTCCCAGGAAGAAAATTCGATTGCTTATGGCGATAGGAGATTACTGGCGTACGACAGTTATTAACGGAACGGAATCTCAGAGATATGCCATTAAGATAGAATCAAATCGTTTTGCTTTGGTTTGCTTGATTGCTTCATTTAAAAGAATTGTGCTATACTCAGAAGAAGCAAAAGATCAGCAAATGCAATAAGGAGTTCGATAATGAGAGCTGTAACGATGCTTAGAGACAATCAAAAAGATGAAGCATTTTATGAATAAAAAAGAGATTGTCGATTATTGGGTGTCTGAAGCGGAGGAATCATTTAGTGTTGCAGAACATCTTTTTGAAAAGGAAGATTATTCTTATGCCTTATTCTTTGGTCATCTAGCTGTTGAGAAAATCATAAAAGCGATACTTGTTCACAATATGAACTTACAAATTCCTCGTTCACACAATTTATTGAGATTAGCTCAAGAAACCGAATTAGAAATAACCGAAGAACAGAAACTTGCACTAATAAGGATTACAGCTTTTAACCTGGAATCAAGGTATCCTGATTACAAAAGAGAATTCAGGAACAAATGTACTTTGAAATTCACCAAACTGGAATTGGAAAAAGTTAAGGAGATATTTAAATGGCTGAAATCGAAGCTGTAGTATTAAAGAATGTTCAGCTGTTTCTCACAAAGCTTCGCCAGAATGGTTTTACTATTTCTGGAGCGTACATTTTTGGTTCCTATGCCAGGGGGCAAGTTGATAAGTGGAGCGATATTGATGTTGCTATTATTTCACCACAAATTGGTAACGACCGTTTTGAAGAACGCATAAGGCTTACCGAACTTGCGGTATCTATTGATAATCGACTTGAACCATTGCCATTCAACCCTGACAGTTTCAATGATGAAGATTCTTTCGTGCGACAAATACTAAATGAAGGAATTGCCATCGCTTGATCTGAGAAACAGTCACTTCTGTCGACTGCTATCAAGATGAGATTATCTGGAAACTGGCATTGATTACAGGAGTATCCTTTTATTGCCCTGATCTAGTAATTAACACTCCATCAATTGAACCTTCAATCGTCCTGCCAAATTCGGGTGGAGCCGATCTCTGCCTGCTTGAGTCAGAGGAGTACCCTACTCCTCTGGTTGCGGTCGCAATGACCGGTTCCGGTCCGGGTGTTTGTGTCATAAGCACATCCTGGCCTGTGGAAATTGTGGAGGAATCCAATGATCCTGGTCCTGTTGTTCCATCAGTAAGGTTGCTTTCCATCCCTGGCAGAGGGGGACTGACTGTTGTTGGTGAATGCCAGGTGGAAGTGATGATACTGGATATTACAGGAAGGATAATTGAAATTGAGAATATCGCTGAAGGAGAACAGGTATACATTCAGCTATTCCCAGGAGTATATCAAATTATTGATAGTGAATCAGGAAGTCTTCTTGGAATCAGCCTGGGAGATAGTTCCTTCCCTGTTGGCAAAGTGAATTTTCTGGATGTTAATCCTTTGAGTTTCACTGAGTTCCTGGCGGGTGTTAACGAACATCAAATATCTGAAGTTCTGAAAAATCTTGACTACAGGAAACCTCTTGACGAATTCTACCACAGCAGATTATGGACTTTGTTCAGCGAGTATCTCTCTGTGGGGGGTATGCCTGAAGCAGTAAGCTGTTACAGTAATCTAAGAATCGAAAGCACCCTTCATGCAACAGAAGAAGTAAGAATGATTATGCATAATCTTCTTAACAGCTATCTTGCAGATATTGCGAAACATGCCGGCAGTGAAAACTCAACACAAATCACAGGAATTTTGAATAGCATCCCTGCACAATTAGGTAGAGAGGTAAATGGCAATGCGGAAAGATTCAGGTTCAAGGGAGTAATTCCAGGTAAAAACAAATATCAAAATCTTTCTGGAGCCATCAATTGGCTGGTTGCAAGCAGTATTCTTCTTAAAGTACCTTTGGCCAGCAGAGGCGAACAACCTCTTTCTGCATGGGAATCTCCTAACAGATTTAAATTGTATCTGCATGATATCGGAATCCTTTCACATCTGGCTGAAATACCACTATTAAAAAAGGAGGCTTTCATCCCGGGTTTCTACAAAGGCTGGGTAGCTGAAAATTTTGTTGCCCAGGAGTTGACAGCATCCGGAATGAACCAACTTCACAGCTGGCAGGGAGGTAAAGCTGATGTCGAATTCGTTATTCAATCAGAAGGAATCTCAATTCCAGTTGAAGTGAAGGCAGGCAGAAGAACACAGGCCAAGTCTGCAGGCATTTTTGCCGGCAAATACGCTTCACCACTTATAGTCAAACTCGGTTTCTGGACAAATTCACTGACAGGAGACAACAAACCAACCCTTAAACTCCCGCTGTATGCGGCAGGGCTTCTTGCAGACCAGAACAGAATCAGGCGCGCTACAGAAAGAGACAGCAATAGGAATCTTGATTTCAAACCATCCGACGTAAACAAAAAAAAGAAGATACACACCACTGGCGACAGCCCTGCCGGAATCATCCACTCCATTCCGCTGCAGAGTGCTCTGCCCTGAATTCTGGACCCCTGAAGCCAGTGTTGCTATCCGGTGACCTGAAAGAGAATAAACCACTGCATCCAGATGGGAAGTATTCTCCAGCTGGAAGCAGATGCATCTGAAGAAGTCCGTTCATCATACTCCTGCCGCAGAAGACAGCTGTGGGCTGTGCTTTTCAAGAAAGACTGGGACATCGATGCTTTGAAATGTCCGAAGTGCGGAGGACAGATGAAGGTTATTTCTTGGTGTTCCCGGAGCTTGTTCGCTGCTTGTTTTGTTGACGTGGGTGGTTTCGGTAAGTATGGTTAATTTCAGGCAGAAATCAAAGGCTTATTGGGACGAATGGGCTGCTTTGCGAGCAGGTCATGGGATTGTGGAAAATCCACTGTCCTGTTGATCAAATTCCGGAAGTAAGGTGATCGGAAGTCATGAAAGACGAGATTATTTCTCTTGTTCAGGAGATGATTCGAAATCGCTGTGTTAATCCCCCCGGAAACGAGATGAAATCAATACGTACAATCTATCGATACCTTTCATCATTTGGGATTGTATCTGAGGTATTCGAATCTGCCCCCGATAGAGGCAATCTACTGGCAACGATCAAAGGGTCGGGAGAAGGGCCAGGCTTGATGTTTGGTCCAGGACACGTTGATGTTGTGCCGGTTGAGAATGAGGATGAGTGGACCGTACCTCCCTTTGAAGGTGTCATAAAGGATGGATGTATCTGGGGAAGAGGAGCAATTGACATGCTGTATATCGTTGCATGCCAGTCAGCAGTATTTGCTCATCTGCATTCAGAGGGTTTCAGACCAAAAGGAGACCTAAAACTTCTAGTTGTGTCAGATGAAGAAATCGGCGGCGAGCTTGGCGCAAACTGGATGGTACAAAATCATCCCGAGAAGGTTAAAGTGGATTATCTTGTGACCGAGACAGGCGGAGAACCCATTGCTCCGAATCTGGTATCGTTCATCTATGGGGAGAAGGGTTCCGCATGGTCTAGAATGAAGTTCAGGGGAACAGAAAGGCATGGTTCCGCTCCATTCAAATCAGACAATGCTGTTATCAAAATGGCGGAAGCCATTCAACGTATCAGAAACTACCAACCTCCGCGAGATACATCAATCACGAAACCTTTCCTGAAAGCAATGGGAATTAAAGGAATTACACTCGCTTTGCTGAACAATCCCCGAACTCTCGGGTTCATGTTGAACAGAATGGCGAAACGCAGCATGGGCAATGCAACATTATTACATTCACTCAGTCAAATGACCTAGTCTCCCAATGTCTGCAGGGGAGGGGTGAAGACAAACACGGTGCCCGGATCTGCAAGTCTGGATATCGATGTTCGGATTCTCCCGGGTCAGGATGAAGAATATGTTCGAAAACACTTCAGAAAAGCGCTGGGTCCCCTTGCAGATGATGTTGAAATTGAAAGAATGAAGGCGGAGGAGGGAGGTTCTTTAATTCCGGGTTCTTTGAGTGATGCGGATTCTCCTCTTGTAGAGCTGATGGAAACCATCATCAAAGAGATAAGAGGGCCTGAATTTAAATTGGTACCAATGGTTTCTCCAGGAGCGACAGATTGTCGCTTTTTCAGGCGAGCATGGAATACTCAGGCATACGGGTTCAGCATCCATGACGGTTCTCTGGACATGGAAATATTGCTGAGTCTATTCCACGGAACCGACGAAAGAATCCCCATTAACACGTTAGAGATGACAGCCAGGGGATATATGGAACTCGCCAGGAGATTCCTTGCCTGACCAAAGGTAGAGATGCTAAATAAACAGTTATATCCTTATAAAGCTTAAGGAAAGTTTTCATGAACCGAACTGTAGATCTCCACAGAGAGCTGCTATGGCTGTATACTTCGAAAATCTTAATACCTGATAACATCTTGATTACAATTTGAAAACTACAAACTGAGAGTCAGAGCATCGTGTGCTTGGATCGAGAAAGTGTCCCTGTTAATGGTGTAGAGCAGTAGAGCAACCTAATGTTGATTTATTTGCATTTTTCAATTTTGCAAAGGCCGTAAGTTTAGTCCAACCCCCATTGGCGCAACCCCCATTGGCGCCTCGATTATCTACCTGCACGAACCCTTGGAGGACCAGTTCTGAAACTGTATTATGAACTGCCTTCTGGCACTCCTAGTTCAAATCCTCCAAAGACTTACAGAAACCCTCTCATATTCGCAATGGAACTCAAGGATGAAATGGCCAGAGATGGACTTTCCCAGGCAGAACTTGCCAGAAAGCACGGAATCTCAAGAACAAGAGTTCACCAGTGGTTATCTCTTCTTCGATTACCTGAGCGTGATAAGAGACGAATTCAGGCGATGGGGGACCATTGGGACGTACGCTTGTTAACGGAGCGAAGTCTCAGGAACATCTAATGGTCTTCTGTAATTATAACCTTCAATACCGAAACTGGAGCAGAAGATTTTCGATGATATCGCAGCTAATCTAACTTCAAACATCTCTCGGTGATATGATATCCGCAGGCATCCAACCCAACTAAATAGCACCCAACAGGTATATCATCAGTCGTGTTCCATATCACGGTATGATCTCCTGCAGGGAGTTGTGTATGTGACAACTCATCAACCAATCTTCCTGAAAGATCGAAGATCGATAGTCCAATGATGGTTTCCTCCTGAATGCTGAATGAAATGTGAAGTTCGGATGAAAAGGGGTTTGGTGAAATTGCTTGGAAGGCGACCACCGGTTGATTTCCCTCATTCTCCTGTTCTATTCCTTGGTCAGACTCCAGTTTTATCAGGTAAACATCAGATGCCCCTGCACCGTAAGATTGAGTAGTTCCGGCTATAATGTAACCACCATCAGCGGTATGCTGAACACAATAGCCATTTTCGTACTCGGGACCTCCGTATGTCTGGGTCCATAATGTGTCTCCAGATGTATCGGTCCGGACGATATATATATCGCGATTTCCGGGATACGTTCTTCCGCCGGCAAGGATATAGCCACTGTTCTGAATAACCTGAACAGAATAGCCAAGTTCGCTGACAGGGCTTCCATAAGTCTTTACCCATTGAACGTTTCCGTCGGAATCAGTCTTCAATAGTGCAAAATCAGTCCCGTTCGTACTGCTGAATTCAGCCGCTCCACCAAAAATGAATCCCCCATCATCGGTTTGCTGGACTGAAAAAGCCGCATCAAAACCGCTGTCTCCGAAGATCTCCGACCAGATGACATTTCCAACGGAATCGGTTCTTATCAGATACATATCGGAACTAATCTTTCCGAATGAGTAGGTAGATCCGGCGACAATGAATCCTCCGTCAGTGGTTTGCTGTACGCTGTAACCGATGTCAAAACCTGAACCACCAAAGGTTTTTGCCCAAACTTGATTACCACTTGAATCCGTTCTTATCAGATAGATGTCCTTCTCACCAGCACCATAGGATGTGGTGGAGCCGGCAAGTATATACCCTCCATCAATTGTCTGCTGGACAGATCGAGCATCATCCCACCCCGACCCTCCCAGGGTTTTCGTCCAAAGCGTATTACCGTCAGCATCCAATTTAATAAGATAAGCATCGGAATTACCTGCTTTCCCGGCGATGATGTATCCACCATCTGGCCAAGTCTGTTGAACGCAATATCCCTCATCAATTCCACCACCGCTCAGTGTGTGAGACCAGACCGTATTCCCGAATTCGTCTGTTTTTACAATATAGATATCAGCGAAACTTCCAGATTGAACTGTGGAATAGCCTGCAATAATAAAACCCCCGTCAGAAGTCTGCTGAATGTAATTTGCACCATCCCAGTATGGTCCACCAATGGTCTTTGTCCAGGCAGTATCAGGGGCTTGAGCAAATGCTGTCATTCCACAGAACAGGAATATCAAAAGATATGATAAGGCTGTATGTATCATTCTCCGTCCTCCCTGGTCTTTGAAACTACGATACGATTAAAATACATTGTTGTCTCCAGTCAATTATACATCATCGTATATGTGCTAGGTAGATGGTTTTCTGAAGATGTGGCTAGAAGGGATTGGAGATTGATCAATCCATCTTGTAGACTGAGCAAATCATGTATTTTCAATACCGATCCGGAAAACCAGGAAGCCATCCAAAATCATTTCATTTACTGGCCGAGTCAGTGAGTCGATATTGTGTGTTCTTTGCTGTTTATTGAGTACATAGTTCTCAGTGTGTGCTTACTGAACCTGCGCTGGAAACCGATTCGAGTTGTCTCAAATCCACTCGTGGGGAGAATGTATGGAAAATGAAACAAAAACTCTGCTCAATGTATGGAATCGCTAAAGAACAGATTAGATATGGTTCAATCGCGTCCGCGCAAATGTGACTGAATCGAAGAAGTGCCCCTGTTTATGGTGTAGAGCCTGTAGAGCCAGCGCCTGTAGAACCTGTCGCTTTTATAAGTGGGTGGCACTGTCATGGCGCCTCGACAGCGTCTCCCAGCGAACCATCCTATGGTATGATACTACCCAATCTGACAAGATAAAAC
>CBDVBK010000036.1:0-34455 GCA_965372215.1 uncultured bacterium
GTACCTGACATGCCCCATTACCGCGCGGATTCCGGGATTGCTCCAATCGGCCGGCAAATCGGACATAGCTTCGGTAACAGTACCATTTCTTTTATGGAGCTTCATTCCCTCTTCATAATCACACAGAATCCCGGCAGCTTCCTGGCCGCGATGCTGCATCGCAAGCAGCCCTTCAGCGACAAGCGCAACTGCTTCTCTGTCAAGACCGCTAATACCACACAACCCGCAATATTCTCTGATTTCAGACACTCGCTCTCCTCTTTGCTGCGCTGATGAAAGCATCGAATAAAGGGTTGGGTATTAGAGGGGTGGATGTGAATTCAGGATGGAACTGGCAGGCTACAAACCATGGATGATCAGGTCTCTCAATTATCTCAACAAGAGTTCCATCAGGAGAAACTCCCGAGTAGACAAGACCGCTTTCTTCAAGCATCTCTCTATACTCATTGTTGAACTCGAAGCGATGTCTGTGTCTTTCAGAGACGCTCTTCTGACCATAAGCTTCAAACGTTCTCGACCCTTCAAGAAGCCTGCACGGGTAAAGTCCAAGACGCATTGTTCCGCCTTTTTGTGTGACGGTTTTCTGTTCCTCCAAAAGATGAATTACAGGATTGGGGCAGTCAGGTAAGAATTCTGAACTGTTAGCGTCCTGCATTCCCGCAAGATTGCGGGCAGTTTCTATTACTGCACACTGCATTCCAAGACAGATTCCTAGAAAAGGAATCTCGTTTTCTCTGGCGAATTCAACGGCTTCCAGTTTTCCTTCGATTCCCCTGTATCCGAATCCGCCGGGAACAAGTATGCCGTCAAGTCCCTGAAGGAGTTCTGTATTTCCGTCTTCAAGATCCTCTGCTTCAATACCTGTGACATCAAGAGGAACGTCGTTGGAAATTCCTCCATGCCTCAATGCTTCAAATATGCTCTTGTATGCATCCTGCAGTCCCATATACTTGCCTACAACACCGATTCTGACAGTTTTTCCTGAAGGGTAGATTGCCCTCCGCAGCATGGTTTTCCAGTGTTCAAGGTCGAGTTCATTGCCGGGGAGCCCCAGTTTCTCAAGTATCAACTCATCGAGTTTCTGGGCGGCAAGTTCAACAGGCACTTCATAGATGGAATTCTCGACGTCCTTCTCCTCGATAACTGCCTTCCGCGGTACATTGCAGAACATCGACAGTTTCCTGAAATGCTCCTCATCCAGCGATCTTTCCGTTCTGCAGATGAGAATATCCGGAATGATACCGATATTTCTGAGAATACTGGCTGATTGCTGAGAAGGTTTTGTTTTGAGTTCTCCGGAAGCGGACAGGTAAGGGATAAGTGTGAGATGAATGTACAGTACATTCTCCGGGCCAAGGTCCTGACCCAACTCCCTCAGAGCTTCAAGAAATGGAAGTCCCTCTATGTCTCCCGCGGTTCCACCAACTTCGGTAATTGCAATGTCATAATCGCCTTCTGCCTGAGAAAGTACTGCTTTCTTTATCTCGTCCGTGATATGTGGAATTACCTGAACTGTCTTTCCAAGATATCCTCCCTCACGCTCACGCGCGATAACAGATGAATAGATCATCCCGGCTGTGTAATTACTGTTACTATTGCACTTCAGTCCAGCGAATCGCTCGTAGTGACCAAGGTCCAGATCAGTCTCGGTACCATCATCCGTAACGTAAACTTCTCCATGCTGAAAAGGAGACATCGTTCCGGGATCAACATTCAGGTATGGGTCCAGCTTCTGCATGGTTACCCGGTATCCTCTCTGCTTGAGGAGAAGTGCTATTGAAGCAGCAGTGATACCTTTCCCGAGAGAGGACACGACACCACCTGTAACAAAAATGAATTTACAATCATGTGGGGGCATAAGATTACTGCCTTTCGATTCAAGAAAACACTTCCCAGTATTATCAAATATGGCAGTATTCTTAATGATTTTCAAGACTGAGAAACGGGTTAAAGGTAAAATTCGGGTCTTCTGTCATTTAGAATATCATTACGTTCCGTAATATATTTATTTCGCGATTGAAGGATAGCCGATCTTAACCATGGAATCCTTTCAACTGAAGACACAGTTATTCACAACCGGCTCGGGGACATGCACTCTTCGCTCCGAACTCGGGAGCATGCACTCTTCAGTGCGTGTCCCCGATAAATATATTCACTGTGCGTAAAATAATGCTGTTGTATATCCAGCTTTTATTGAACATACTTTAATTGTATAAGAAAATGATCCCCTCCAGGAAAGGCTGGCTATCAATGTTCAGATCGATGTTTGTATTTCTTCTGTTTGTGCTTTCCATTTCAATCGTAAGTGCTGACGATCCCGTAATAACGGTTCTTGATAACGGTCTCACAGTAATCACCCAGGAATTCCACTACGCTCCGGTAATAGCTTCGGTTATTTCCTACAGAGTCGGTTCGAGAAATGAAACAGGAGACATCCTCGGAATGAGCCATTTCTGCGAGCATCTGATGTTCAAGGGAACACCGGATATGCCCAAGTCCAGATTCTGGCAGATCGTTCAGAGAGATGGCGGAAGCGCAAACGCTTTTACAATGGAAGACGCCACCTGTTACTATCTTGTGCTTCCTTCAAGCAGGATTGAAGATGCTTTCTCCATCGAAAGTGACAGGATGGTCAACTGTATTATCGATTCAGCTGAGGTGGTTTCAGAACGAAACGTGGTACACGAAGAAAGAAGATCAGGTTGCACGGACAGTCCTGATGGCGCGCTCTGGGAAGTCATGGGAAAAACGGCGTTTCTGGAACATCCTTACGGCAACCCTGTTATCGGCTATGATGAGGACATTCTCGCTTACGATCACGAAAAGGCCCGCGAATACTACGAGTCATGGTACTGTCCATCAAATGCTGTACTGTCAGTTGTCGGTGATTTCAATACCGGGGAACTGCTTGCTCAGATAGAAGGCTATTTCGGTGACATACCTGCTGGAAACACCCCTCCGGAACCGGACATCGTGGAGCCTGAACAGACTGAAGCGAGATATGTTGAAATAGAGCATGCGTCCAATCTTCCCCGCTTTATCATGGCATTCCATATACCGGGCGCTCTGGACCCTGATACTCCGGCACTCGAGATTATATCCGCGTATATGGCCGGCGGCAGATCCGGCAGACTTTATCAGATCCTTGTCGAAACGAATCTTGTGCAAAGCGTCTGGGCAGGAAATGATTTTAATATAGACCCGGGACTGTTTTACGTTTCAGTAACGATGTTCCCTCCGGATGACAGTGATATCTCAATCCAGGAAGTCCAGGACATAATCTGGGCTGAACTGGATATCATAGCTTCCGATGGTATTTCAACGGAAAATCTTGAGGATCAGAAAAACAGGTATCGGGCATGGGAAATTCTCTCTAATGCGAACCCTGTAGGACTGGCAATGCAATACAGCCTGGGCATGACCATGTTCAATGATCCCCTTCTTTCAAGAAGGCAGCTTGAGGAAGCAGAACTGCTTACTCCCGAGGATATCAGCGAAGTCGCACAGCGATACTTCCGACGAAACGGTGTTACAATCGCGGTTCTGAACCCCTCCGGCGGCATGGGAATGGAAGGACAGGCCGGCCATGATGAGCTTCCCACTGATGTTACGGAACCATCTTCAATTGATTATGAGGGCCTTGAAATACCGGAAGATTTTCTGATACCTCCGGTAACATCCATCGCGGACGGAGTCATACAGTTCGACCTTCAGAACGATCTTGTTCTTCTGGTAAAGGAAGACCATACGTTTCCTGTTGCTGCCGTCAGCTTCACTGTACCGATGGGTACTCTCATGAATACATCCGATCTTAACGGTCTTGTTTCTGTTACAACGGAAACAATGCTCAAGGGCACGGATGAACTGAACTCCACTGAATTCCACAAAAGGCTTGAAGTGGAGGGATCATACCTGAGATTCTATCCGGGGGAGGAATTCTCAACAGGATCTGTTACTCTCCTCTCCGAGGATATTGAAATAGCGTTCGAAAGCATCTCGGACCTGCTTCTCAGACCAGCTTTCAGAACATCGGATTACGAAACCGTATTGAACGAAGCATACGCTGATCTTGAAATGTCAGCTGAACGATCTTTTTCCGTTGCATGGGACAGCCTTCAGGCGATAACAGCCATGTCACCCTCTGATTACAGAAACCCATCCGAAGCAACACTTGATCGAATTACCCTCGAAGCAGTCGAATCGTTTTACAATATCTGCTGCAGACCAGGCGGATCGGTTATCGCGGTCGTAGGTGATGTAGACGCACAGACTGTGTATGAACTGACACAAAACTACTTCGGAGACTGGAGCAATCCCTCCGAACCTCTCCCTTTTATCAACATACCTGAGTTCTCAGATTCTCCAGGGGATACTGTTATTACGACAATGCCCGGCAGAGTCCAGGTTGCGGTGATGATCGGGCGGAACGCTCCCGGTCTGAACATGCCTGACTATCCTGCCTTTAATGTGATGAACGTCATTCTTGGCCGGGGTATCGGTTCGAGACTTGGTCACAGTGTGCGTGACGAGCAGGGACTCGCGTACTCGGTTGGAAGCTGGACATCTTCATACGACAGTACGGGTACGTTTATGGCATACCTTTCAACTCTGGCGGATTACGCGCATCAGGCTACTGCTTCAGTAATTGCCGAGATGGAAAGAATAGGCTCGGAGAACGTCCGTGATATCGAGTTGCGGCTGGCCAAGGCCAGCGCTGCAGGAAGACAGGCTCTTTCCGGAATGAGTTATTCCCAACAGGCATCCAGACTTGCCCTGCTTACCGCCGATGGAAGACCTCTGAACTGGGATCTCATCTATCTCGAAGATGTCCTCGAGCTTACGCCCGATGATCTCAGAGAGGCCGCTGCCAGATATCTGATTCCTGGTGAATGGTTTGTTTCCATCGCTGGAGGTATTCATGAAGAGAACAATGAAGAAGAATGATCTGATTCGCTAAAATATCCTGACTGTTATACAGTTGACAGGAGATTCTGATGTCACTGATAATGCTGCTGCTGATCACTTATACATTCCCGATTTCAGCAGACAGCTCACCTGACACACTGCTGAATTCATCATTAAGGGCTGTGATTACCCCAGTCACATCAGGCATTCGCGCGGGTTCACTTCTCGAACTCTATGATTTCGAATCCGGGATTGATCTTGCGGACGGGAGACAGTTCGGAGGCATTCAATGTGGTCCCTATATCCCCATGAACGGGGAAATTGTCTGCTATAATGATACAACCGCTGTTTTCACCTGTCCCGGTCTGATCGATTATTCAACTTCCGATGAGATTCCAATCGCTGTCACAGTAACCTGGACTTTAGTTGAAAGAGGTCTTGAGATAGGAGTAACTCTTGAGGCAAGCGGAAATGCCGAATTATGGGAGCCGCTGGAGATAGATTTCATTGCCACCGAGTATCAGACTGCTCTGTTCCGCAACCAGACGATTCAGGAAGATTACCTCATCGATATTCACGGATCCGATTATCTGTTCCGTATCTCCGGAGACCAGGTTGTTACATTAAGTTCTCCGGATTCCCATCCCACGGCAAACTGGATATTCCCGAATCCTTCCAAGGGAATTCTTGTGCTGAATACCACTCCCCCATCAGGACCGGACAGTTATCTCACCATGCGTTTCTTTGACGTTGAGCCTCCTCGTGAGAACTGCATGGGACCGGATCTTCATTCGATTGTCCCTGCTGGAGATTGCAGTAATTACTACATGCGCCTTTCTCTGGGTGAAGATGTCACACCGGTTTACTTCTCAGCTCACCCTGACGGTTATGAAAGGACAGCGACGTGGATCATGGATGAGATCCCTTTTATTCATCCGGGTCAGGGTGATCTGTGGGGATATTCGACAACATCTACGGGAGAAGAAATGGTGACAGCCCAGATGATCCAGCTCCTTGAAGAACACCCTGATCTTAAGATGAACTGGCTCATCCTCCCCGATGCCGTCCTTACCCCAAACCGTGATTCTGTATGGTTTGAGCCGGGGTGGGAGGAGAGCTGGTCACACTGGCACTGCACATGGCGAATTTCAACTCTCGCCCCTCCCGATTATCTCGAGTGGCTCCTCAACATCCAGAATAACATTTATCAATGGGCTGACAGAGTGAATCTGGGATGCCATGGCTACCACCATACTCCCAACGCGGATTCTTCTTTCGGAGAGTATCACGAATTCATCACATACGAACCGGAAGAACACATGGAGCGGTTCATGATGACAATGAGCGATATCAATGATATGGGCCTTGATACCACAATGATCAGGTCTATCAGATATTCCGGTCACAGAACTTCCCTCAGCGGGCTTTACGCTACAATAGCCCATGACTTTGAATACTACTGCAATGGCGTTCGATTGTGGGATTGGATGGGTGGAGAACCGTTCTACGATCTCTACATCTCGAAGTATCAAACCCCTGAAGGCAGGATATGGGGTACAAATACTGTCTGGTGGGGTGATTATGTGGCTCAGCAGCCATATGTTTACCTGAGTACTGTACTTGAACGGGGAAAGCATTGCCTTCTCGGAGCTCATCCTATCAACATGCTCTCCCCGGGGGCATGGCCTGAGCCATACAACAGGATTGACAGTGTATGCACATCTCTTGAAACCGATTACCCGCATTTTGGCTGGTTGTTCCCTATCGAGTATGGTGAATTCCTTGAAGACTGTTACAACATCACAGTAAAGTCCATCCGATGGATGGAAAACGGCCTTTCAATGTATTTCACGGGCAGTACCCCGTCAGGTCAGACAATCGTTGCCGAACTCCCCCCTGAAACTATCGTTGCGGAAGTGCTCATCGACGGGTTGCCAACAAACTGGGAGACCAGACCCGGAGATAGGCTCTTCATTACAGCATCCGGTCTCGGTCCGGGTGACCATTCGCTCATTGTAAACTGGTCCGGTACAGAAATCGAAGAGGAAAACAATAGTGAGTCTGAAATATCAGCTGTTCTTAGTGTTTCCAATCCTTTCGGAAGAAGTATTACGATTTCTGGTTCAGGTTTTCCAGCAGTTCCATGTGTCATTTCCATTTATGATCTGTCAGGCAGAGAAATACTCAGAAAACAGATATCTTCCGATGCAAGTGGATCTTTTACTGCGGTGATAGACTGGACAACCGGCGAGAGAACATATCCACCGAACGGTGTATACTTCGTAACGGTCCGATCGGCTGATGTAAGAGTTACTGTTCCCGTGGTACATTTGTAATGAAAATCTGACAAAAGCCCTTTTGTCGATTAGGTTCCCTCATCATGAAAAACGGTGAATTTCGCTCAGAGGATATCAGAATCACTCAGCTCGAGAACGGTCTTACCGTTATTCTTCAGGAGATGCAGTACTCTCCTGTTGCTGTTGTAACAGTAGCGTACCGCGTAGGCGCATTGTGGGAAACTCTGAAAACAAGAGGTCTCAGTCACTTCTGTGAGCATATGATGTTCAAGGGTTCAGTGAAATATGGTCCGGGGAAATTCTGGCAGATCGTTCAGCGGAATGGCGGGCTGGCAAATGCCTACACATCTAGAGATATAACTGTGTATTTCTCCGCAGTCCCTGTAACAGGTTTGGACGATATTCTGTATCTGGAATCTGACAGAATGTTCAACTGTCTCATGAACACAGATGAAGTGGCCTCGGAGAAAAAGGTAATACTGGAAGAAGAACTGCTCACAAGCAGAGAAAGCCCGGAAGGCGCTCTTGATATCTCCCTCTACAGTGCGGCATTCAACACGCATCCATATGGAAATTCGATTACGGGTAATACATCTGACATTCAATCATTCACACAGAAGAAGCTGAAAAAATTCTACAGAAACTTCTACAATCCATCAAACGCTGTAATTGCAGTCGTGGGAAGAATAGATTCTGATTCGGTATTAAACCGCATTAGAGACCTTTTCGGATCTGAATCAGGGGTAACCACGGTTCGGCCTGAAATTACATCCGAACCTCCGCAGACAGGTACCAGAAGGGTTGTTATTCAGCATCCATCACAGCTTCCAAGAATATCGATAGGTTTCAGAGTACCTGCGGCGGATAAGCAGGTATCCTCAGCATTGTCACTCTTTTCAATCTATCTGGCTTCAGGAAGATCAAGCAGGTTTGAAAAGCTGCTTGTCAAACCGGGTCTGGTTCTCGATGTCGCGGCTTCTACCAACAGCTTGATACAACCGGGTCTTTACACGATACACGCGGTTCTTCCTCCTGGAGGTTCTCCTGATGAAGTGGAAAATATCATATTCAGCGAACTTGAACGCGTATCCGATGAGGGAATCAGTTCTTCAGAGATTCAGAGACTGAAGAAAAGAAGAACGGCATGGAGTACTATTTCAGACGCGGATCCTCAAAGCAGATCAAGAAGACTGGCTACAGGACAGGCAAGATTTGATGATCCCCTCTATTTCTGGCACTCAATAGTCAATACGAACAAAGTAACCGCTGATAAGGTCAAAACTGCTGTTTCAAGATATCTGATAAAAGAAAACGCAACAATAGCCGGGTTGAAACCAATAGGATCAGTATCAGGTTATAGCGAACCGAAAGTTCCGGCTGAGTCGGTGAAACCCGACCTGGTTCCCCCATCCAGTCTGAAACCCTCCGATATTGATATTCCGGACAAGTTTATCAGAGCACCATCTGTTTCAGTTGGTGACAATACCAGAGAAATTATCCTTGAGAACAATCTTAGAATAATACTCAAAAAGGACAATTCATTTCCCGTTCTATCCCTGGGTTTCTCCTGTACGATGGGTTCTGATAGAGACCCGGATGGACTGACCGGATTATCAGAAGTCACCGCTGAAGCAATGCTATATGGAACACCATCCGAGGACAGTATCAGGTTCAATTCAAGATTGGAGAACCTTGGCAGCAGCATTGATTTATCTTCTGCGAATAAGTATGCCGGGGGAATAGTCACAGTTCTTGAAAAAGACGCGGATGAAGCACTTGCAGTAGTATCAGATCTTTTCAGGAAACCAGCTTTCAGAGAAGAAGACATTATCTCGATAATCAGAGACACAATTGCGAGTCTCAGTGAGTGGAAAACCACCCCTGTTGGCGCAGCGATGGATTCTTTTTCAAAACAGTCAACTGATCCTCCCGAAAAATCCCCTGTTCCTTCAGAGGAATCTTTAGGAGCAATAACCAGGAATGATATCGTTAATTTCCATGGGGAATTTTGCCGTCCATCAGGTGCGATTATTACAGCTGTCGGTGATTTCGATGAGAATTGTCTTACGGATTCAATACGGAAATATTTCTCCGATTGGAAAAATCCTGAATCCCCTCTAAAGCAAACAGAGGAAGTTAAAAACACTGATAAATCCTATGAATCATATATTCAGATTGATGGAAGGGAACAGATCGCCGTAATTCTGGGTTCACCGGCACCTCCAAGATTTGATCGGGACAATCACGTTTTCCACATACTGAATGGTATTCTTGGTGAAGGAATTGGATCAAGACTCGGCAGAAGTATCAGAGAAACCGGTTTGACATACCATGTGAGCAGTATTTATCTGCCTTTCTCCTCCAGGGGCAGGCTGGCGATTATTCTTCTAACAAGTCCATCCGCATTCGGTGAAGCATTGGACAAACTGAGAAGCGAACTTTCAAAACTTGCCGAAAGTCCGGTTAGCAGAAATGAACTCAGATTGGAGAAGGCAAGTTATTTCGGTCAACAGGAACTCGGAATGATGAAATACAGCGCAATCGCCAGAATACTGCTTAATTACGCTTCATTGAACCTTCCACTTGATTACGACAGGAATTCACTGAGGATAATTGCGGAACTCACTGAAATTGATCTTCAGAGAGCAGCCGAGAGATGGTTCGGTAGAGGAATCAGGTACCTTTCAGTTGCTGGCGCGGTGAATGATAGTACAGTATGAAAATAATTGACCACTGATTCAGGAAATATATGGACTTATCTGTTCCAGTATTCACTTGCCGCAGTGCTTCTTTCACTTGTGAAGCATCTATTCCGAAACCGTCTCAAAGATCCTGTCTAACCCCTGTTTTCCCCCATCTTTCCTGCAAAAGTATACCGCTGATTACGAGAAGTAATCCCCCTACGGTAAATATTCCTATTTGCTCACCCACTGTAGTACCAATAATAACAAGGGCGAAAAACGGGGTTAAGTAAATAAGATTCCCAACTTCAGCAGTTGTATCCGCCAGTTCAAGCGCCTTCTGCCAGATTACAAAAGTTATCCCCATTTCAAATCAAATTTCTCCATTTACACGTTCCGCTTAACCTGCAATATGTTAGGCTTCTGCAACTGCAAACCAGTCCCTGGTCCGGGCATATTACTTCATATATGGATTTGTCGCAGATCACTTATTGTCTTCAAGATAGCGCAATATATGGGTTGCTGTGGCACTATCATATACAAGATGTGGTATTTTCTCACTTGACGCGAAGAAGCAAGAGAATATTATCGACAAGAGGGAAAGCAGATTCTGGTTGTATTATCATGATTATATTTTTCCTTCAGAAACAGGAAATATTGCAGATTTAATTAGGAATTCTGAGCTTTACTAACCGGAGTAACAATGGACTGGCTGATTCGCAAGCGTGACGGCAAAATAATCAATTTCAGCAAGCTGAAGATTGAGAAAGCAGTTGAACGCACACTGAAAGCATCATCAACAGAATCTGATTCTTCCGAGATTACAGATCAGGTTGAGGCTGCACTTTATATGAACTTCTTTAAAAGAGGTTCAATTCCTACAGTTGAACAGATACAGGATTTCATTGAAGAAACGTTTGTGCTTCGCAAACTGACTTCAGCTGCGCGTGCCTTCATTATTTACAGAGAAAAGAAAAGTGAAGTCAGGGATGTTGATCATCTTCTGAGCGGAATGGCAGGAGCTGTTTCAGACTATATCGGCAGAGATGACTGGAGAGTTAAAGAGAATTCCAATATGAATTACTCTCTCCAGGGTTTGAATTTCTATCTATCATCTTCAATCACAAGGAGATACTGGCTCAGCAGAATCTATACGCCCAGAATTCGTGAATTCCAGGAGAACGGTGATTTTCACATACATGATCTGGGAATACTTGGACCGTATTGTGTTGGCTGGGATCTCATGACGTTGCTGAAGGAAGGATTCAGGGGAGCAAGGGGAAAAACCGAATCAAATCCGCCTGCTCATCTCAGAACAGCACTCGGACAGATTGTCAATTATTTTTACACACTGCAGGGAGAAGCTGCCGGTGCGCAGGCCTTCTCGAATTTCGATACGCTTCTTGCTCCATTCATCAGGTACGACAAGCTGGATTATTCTCAAATCAAACAGGCTTTTCAGGAATTTCTTTTCAATATAAATATCCCGACAAGAGTAGGATTCCAGGCCCCATTCACGAACATCACTATGGATCTAAAACCCTCGAAGATTCTCCGTGATCAGAATGTAATAATTGGCGGTAAAGAGAAAGACGCGGTATACGGTGATTTTCAGGCGGAAATGAACATGATAAACCACGCTTTTGCTGAACTCATGATGGAAGGTGATTCGAAGGGAAGAATCTTCACTTTCCCGATACCTACTTACAATCTGACAAAGGATTTCGACTGGGATGATGAAAACCTGAAACCTATCTGGGAAATGACCGGAAAATATGGTGTTCCTTACTTCAGCAACTTTGTTAATTCAGATATGGACCCGGATGATGCCAGGAGCATGTGCTGCAGGCTCCGCCTTGATAACAGAGAGCTTCGAAGCAGAGGGGGAGGATTGTTCGGTTCAAATCCCCTGACAGGTTCAATTGGTGTTGTTACGATAAACCTCCCCAAGATCGGGTATACATCGGCAAATGAAGAAGAATTCTTTGACCGTCTTTCTTCCGTAATGGAAGCTGCCAGAGAATCACTTGAACTCAAGCGTGATCTAATCGAAAAACTCACGGATAGGGGTCTTTACCCATATACAAGTCATTATCTACGAAGCATCAAACATGAACAGGGGCAATACTGGAGCAATCACTTCTCGACTATCGGACTTATCGGCATGAACGAAAGCTGCATGAATTTCCTCGGGAAGAATATCGTTACCGAAGAAGGACGATCGTGGGCACTTTCGATTCTTGAATTCATGAGAGAAAAACTATCGGAGTTTCAGGAGGATACCGGCAACCTGTACAACCTTGAGGCATCCCCTGCGGAGGGTGCTTCCTACAGCCTGGCAAGAAAGGACATGAAGGAATTCCCTGACGCGTATTTCATGGGCAGTTCAGACCCTTATTACACTAATTCCGTTCACCTGCCTGTAACAGAACAGGTGGATGTATACTCTCTGCTTGAGCATCAGGATCCTCTCCAGACAATGTTTACAGGAGGAACTGTTGTTCATATTTTTATAGGTGAAGCTATTACAGACTGGAAAATGGTCAGGAAGCTGGCAAAATCCATTGTAACGAAATTCCATCTGCCATATTTCAGCTTCACTCCTACATTTTCCATCTGCCCGGTTCATGGCTATATCGCGGGAGAACATTTCCTTTGTCCGTATCCGCATACCAAGGAAGAACTTGCTGAATTCGGAGAAATCGTAAACACAGATGAGCAGCTGCCTGAAGGCAGCTATACTGAAGTTGATGAGAATACCCCTGAGGAACAGGGGAGTCTGTTCCTTAACATCGGAAAGGTTCAAATAAATGTTTGAAGCCAATGGGAAAACACGTATAAAGGCAATCAGAACAGAAGTATATTCAAGAATTGTAGGTTATTACAGGCCTGTCCAGAACTGGAATCGCGGAAAAAGGGAGGAATTTTCTCAGCGTAAGTATGTTACTCTGGAGAAATCAGAACAAAAGGTTTCTAATTGATACGATCCCTCACAGGAACCAGCCTTATTGAATACCCCGGAAAGATAGCATCCATCATTTTCATAAGCGGATGTAATCTTCATTGTCCATTCTGTCACAATCCTGAACTTGTCAGACCGGATATACTCGAAAAAGAATTTGGTCTTTCACATGAAACGGTACTGAAAGAACTGTCTGAGCGAGAAGGCTTCATCGAAGCTGTCTGCATAACAGGCGGGGAACCGCTGATCTACAGTCGTCTTTACGAGTTGATTGAAAGTATCAGGAAACACACATCTCTTTCTGTAAAACTTGACACGAATGGAACCAGACCAAAGAAACTTGAAAGCATTCTTGAGTATATCGATTACGTTGCCATGGATCTGAAAAGCTCTCCGGCCAAATATCCGAAAGCAACCGGTGAAAAAGCCGTTTTTGCAGATGTAAGCATGTCAATTGATATTATTAAAACTCTACCGGAATATGAATTCAGGACAACTATGGTACCAGGCATTGTCGATGGAGATGATGTGATAGAACTACTGAGAAAAATTGGACACGTAAAGAAATACGTACTTCAGGGTTTCCATTCCTTTAAAACACTATCTGCAGATTTCACAGGTATCCCCTCCTACCCGAAAGGTTATCTGGAAGAAGTTGCAAATAATATCATGAATCTGGCACTCGCGCAAAGCGTCAACATCAGACCGTAGTCCTGATCCTGATCAGTATATCTGAATCTTCCCGATAACCCTTCATCGATGAAAGAAGTCCACGCAAAGATCCTTCAATCATTTCTGCAGGAAACTTCCCTACCTTCAATGGCCTGCCATCAACAGTGATTTCAATTTTTTTCGGAGCGTAAAAACACTCCTCTTCCCTTCTGTCACCACTCAGAATCGCTTTCGCCATGCGTCTGCAGTCCATTCCGCATCTGCCGCATTCCTCTTCAGTATTCTGTGGCAGAAGATGAAAAGTGTTTCTGTATATGGAGGCATAATCCGTATCTTCATCTTTAACGTCAAATGCTGCCAGCACAAGTGGATTCGCGGAAGTTACTCCCACCCCGCAATCTACAATCGGTGCGATCAGCTTACTGTCAGCCGGAATGATAACAAGATCGGGGGGTATTGATCCAAGTAAACCTTCAATGGATGACTCACCCGGAAATGCTGCTTCAATTTCACCTGACAGATTCGAGGATATCACGCAAATTACCCTGTCAGATAAAGCCGCGCAGAATCCGGAGATGAATTTTCTCCTTACTGCCCGCTCTCCTTTTACTTTCAAACACTTCATGGAATCTCCTTCTCAGAAAACATGAACGGAACTTGCTTTGAAGGATATATACACATTCTGACCTTTTGTCAGATTCAGTTCCGATAAAGCGCTTCTGGTAACGGATGAGATTAATAACAGATCACCGCAATCTACAGAGATACTGAAAATCGAGCCTGTGCGTTCAACTGATATGATTGTTCCAGTAAAACGATTTCGTTCGCTTGTAACACCAGTCTCTCTGGAAACAACTATTGCCTCCGGTGGTATTGCCAGAAAACCATGTCCACTCTTATTCGATGTATGCCTGACAAGATGTTCTTCAATGATGGCTCTGTCTTCGCTGAATTCTGCCGGGAAAACATTCTTCATTCCCACAAAAGATGCCATGAACGGAGTTTTAGGGCTGTAAAAGATTTCATCTATTGTTCCTGTCTGCTCGATTGAACCATCTCTTATCACGGCACCGTGGGTACCCATTGAAAGGGCATCGGTGAAATCGTGGGTTGTCATAAGAAAAGTAGTTGCTGTTTCGCTATGAAGCCGTCTGAGTTCGCTTCTGATTTCCCCTTTGAACATCTGATCAATGGAACTGAGCGGTTCATCCAGGAGAATAACTCCGGGGTCTGTAATAAGTGCTCGTGCAAGTGCAGTCCGCTGTTTCTCTCCTCCGCTGAGCTTCCCTGGTAATCTGTCCAGAAGCCGCTCCAGGTCAAGGATTTTCACAAGCTTATCGAAATCGTATTCAATACTTTTCGGTGAATAGCGGACCCCGAACATGATATTCTGCTTCACGGACAGGTGAGGGAAAAGGGATGTATCCTGATAAACGATACCAACACTCCGCCTCCCAGGTGGTTTTTCTGTAACATCCATGCCATTTATCTCAATGGAACCTGTTTCCTGTCTGACAAGTCCGGCAATCGTTTCAAGGAGGAGGGTTTTCCCTGAACCGGTGGGACCCATAAGTATGAAGAATACACTTTCCGGTATTTCAAGGTGCAATGGACCCAGCTGAAAGTCCTTGAAAGTGACTTTGATATTCTTCAGACTTATCAAATCGTTCTCCGTTTCCTGGAAGTGAGAATTCTGAGGACGATGAATATCATCAGGCTCATTGCAATAAGTATGAATGCTACCGGCTGGGAATACTCAAGACCGTAAGCCTGGTAACGTTCGAACATCAGAACAGGAGCAATCATCGGATGATAGGCAATAACAATAACCGCACCGAATTCGCTGAGTGCCCTGGCAGCACTCATTATTGTTCCAGTGATCATGCTTCTTCCCGCAAGGGGAAGTGTAACCCGCCTGAATGTGGAAAGCTTTGATGCGCCAAGTGTCATCGAAACTTTCTCAAGCCTTTCGGGAACGGATGAAAAACCCTCCTTCGCGGCGTTTATGAAAAAGGGTATCGAAACGAATACGAGAACTGTAATGATCCCGGCAGGACTTCCCATTATTCTTACCCCCAGGTCCGCAAGGATTTTACCGAACCAGTGGTTTCTGCCGGATACAGCGAGAATGGCTATACCCACAACCGGATGCGGAATAACTATGGGAATATCAACAATACTCTCAACAAGATTCTTCCCGGGGAAATCCTTCCTTGCAAGCAGGTACGCGAAAGGTGTTCCCAGTATCAGACAGATGACTGCGGCCGTTCCCGATGTGTAGAGGCTCAGGAGAACGGCGTTCATTATCTCTCCGTCGTGCAGGGATTCCCAGATGATGCCAGGTGATGGCGCTGTTGCGATATTTACCAGCGGAAGCGCAAGAAAAGCCAGCACCACAACCGCGAATGCGATGCAGATCCATATGAAAGGTCCTGATTTCACTGTTTATTCGACCAGGTCAGCCAGGCACTCCGGAATGGATGCCGTATCAGTCTCAGAGGAAATTCTACATGGAATGAACGGTGGCTGTCCCATTTCCGCGAGTACAGCAAGACCGCCCTCGGGTGACAGTATGTATTCAAGAAATGCTATGGCTGCATCCGTATTAGGCGCCCAGTTTATCAAGGTTATTCCATATGCGATTGGTGCTCCTGTAACAGTTCTTGTCTCCCCGGGGGAGCTTCCGGCTATCTCGGTTGATGCAGTTGCGTACAGGTTCGCGAAATCAGGGTTTCCCAAATTGATTTCAGGAGGGAAATCAACGTATTCAAGATCGTGCTGAACCGAGACCGAAAGGTATTCAAACGCGTAATCCAAATGCCCGCTTTCAAGAAGCGAAATCAGTTCTACTGACCTTGGCCTGATATTTCTTTCATCACGGTTCTCCAGAAGTGAAACCGCAACTCCGGGAATGCCGTAATAGTCCTCAGCAAGCTGCAGCACCAGCAGAGTCCTGTAACCGCATGGATCAGCGTCAGGATCGGAATGGCCCCATTCAACAACGTCATTTTGAAGTATCTCGATCCAATTGTCCGCGCTTATCTCATCCGCATAGCGGCTTCCAGGAGTGTAAGCAAGCACCATTCTGTTGGTTGCGAATATGACATTCCATGACGCGAAGTCGGGAATCAGCATATTGTCTATTACCCTGTAATCAGCTGAAGCCATTATGTCGCAGTCTTCCCTGCCCAGTTCGGTTATCTTCCTTGCACAGGCAACGCTTCCCGCAGACTCTCTTCTTACGTCAACATCAGGATACATAGCTTCGAACTGATCTTCAATGATCTCCAGAGGAACCGCCAGGCTTCCGGCATGAAATATCGTAACAATTCCTGAGATGTCCCCCGCCAGCAAACTTACCGACAGGACAAAAACAGCAGCTGTACTCTTTCTCAATCTACTACCTCCATGAAAAGTGATAATTCAGACTGGTTATATAGTCGTTATGTCATTTTGACACAATGGGGTCGGACGCCACTTGCGGCACTTACGAAATTATTATCCCCTTGTTAATCGCCATCTTTCTTGACTCTTCTTCACTCTACCCCTTGAAATCTTCAGAAATAATGCGTACACTAATAGTACAATGGGAAGACAGATACGACCTGATTGGGAAGGCGCCCTGCACCATGTGATGGCTCGCGGGATTGATGGCAGAGCTGTATTCAATTCTACAAGAGATCGCTCAGACCTGCACCAGAGGCTATCTCAACTCGTTGCTAACACTGGAATTCGAGTCTATGCGTGGGTGATTATGCCAAATCATTTACATCTTCTTGTTCGCACCGGAAGCAAACCTATCAGTACATTCATGCACAGGTTGCTTACCGGATATGCTATCTGTTACAATCGGAGAGAAGATAGAAATGGTCATGTCTTCCAGGGAAGATTCAAGTCTATACTGGTCCAGGAAGAGGAATATTTCCTGCAACTGGTCAAGTATATCCATCTCAATCCGCTAAAAGCCGGAGTAGTAGATAATTACGAATCACTACTGTATTACAGTTGGTCAGGTCATGCAAGCCTTCTGGGCGTGAAAAATACGTCCTGGCAGGATGTGGATTTCGTACTTTCTAAATTCAATATCCAGGACAGCAAACCAAGGCAGAAATATCTAAAATTCATTAAAGAAGAAATGAGTGATAAAGAGACCCTAAAGCTGATTTGGGGCAATTACTCACTCGGTAGAGCAGGAATCACCGCTGTTTCATATGATGAAGACGCTGACAAATGGAATAGATGCTGTAAAATTCTGGGATCAAGAGAATTCGCGCTGGATGTCATGAAAAGGCTCAAAGGTCCCGGTTCGTGGCCCTGTCGAGAACGCCAGCATATTCATGATGCAATTGAGACTGTTCTGGATTGGGCAACTGAGAAATGGGGAGTAACGCTGAATTCTATCAGAGGAAATCACAGAAATTCTGAACTCTCAAACGCTCGTGCTATGATAGCATGGATATGCTGGAAGCAATTAGGATTAAGCAAGACTGAATGTGCAAAACTTATCCACAAAAGCAGATCAGGAATATCGAAAGCAATTGAGAGAGGTGCTCTGCTCGCAGAGGATAGTACTATTTCTAATGAATTAAATTTGCTAAGTGTCGCAAGTGACGTCCGACCCCATCAGGGGTCTCGATAAGAGTTCAATGATTTCGTTGGCCATCATATTTGCGACGATACCTACTCTGGCGGATAAAGTCCCCTGTGAAAGGCTGCTCTCCTGATCGCCCACAAGAGTGAAATTCTCTCTCCTGTCCACTCTGATTATGTCAGTTCTGCCGTACCCGGCGATTCCCGAACAAGCGATAATCGGTCTTCCAGAAAGCCCTGACAGCCAGGATTCCAGTAGCATTACTTTCGCTTCGGCGCTGTCAAATGCCTCAATAAGAAAATCACACTCAGAATAGATGGAACATGCATTCTGTGCGTCTATTATCCTGTTATGAGTTTCTATAATGACATCAGGATTTATCAGTTCCAGATTATGCCTCAATGCCTCAACTTTTGGATATCCTATCTGATCCATGAAATAGAACTGTCTGTTAAGGTTGGGTAATTCAACGGAATCAAAATCGGCGATTACGAGCCTGCCGATACCGGCACGTGTCAGTGCTGCCGCTACATTCGATCCTATTCCGCCAGCTCCGGCAATGCCCACTGACGATCTATTGAGAAAGAACGTAAGACCGGCCGGATTGTCTCGAAATATATTTGTCTTTTCTTCAATCATATTTAATTCTAAACAATCATTTCCGTATATGCCATAGCACATTCCGGTGGGTTGTTTCCAGCTAATGCAGGTTGTAACTTTCATGGGTATATTCTGTGGTATTTTTCATTATCACAATTATTAGATCTCATGCAACTACTGGCGCAAACACAGGGAGTTATCTATGGCAAACACATGCAACGCCGGTGAGATTCTTGAGAAACAGAAGGTTCTCGGTACCTTCGAGTACAAACCTAAACCTTCAATACGAGGGTATACGGGGGAAATACTCAGAGTTGATATCTCAGAACCTTCCTTCAGAATCATACCTGTAACTGAAAAAATGAAAGAGGTTTTCACCGGAGGAAAAGGGTTTGATCTATGGCTGATGTGGCAGGAAGTAACCTCCGAAACGAAATGGGACAGTCCCCAGAATCCCATCTGCATAGCTGCAGGACCGCTTGGCGGTACCCCTTCTTTTTCCGGATCCGGTAAATCCATTGTAACGACCATATCCCCCACAACCGGATCCGCGGTGGATTCGAATGTTGGAGGACATTTCGGTCCATTACTTAAATTTTCAGGCTTCGATTGCCTTGTTATCACCGGAAAATCTGAAAATGAGATAATAGTCTTCATTGACGGGATGAACGGGAAAGTTCAGGTGATTGAATCACCACTTCTTTCGGTGAACTCCCATCTGGCTGCGGAGGAGCTGGCTGAGATGTATTCCGATAATGATGACGACAAGCGGCACATTTCAACGGTTTCATCCGGCATTGGAGCGGATCATGCATGGATCGGATGCCTTAATTTCTCCTGGTGGGACTGGAGAAGAAAAACCATGAGGCTGAAACAGGCCGGAAGGGGTGGAACAGGTACCGTATTCCGCAAAAAGGGGCTTAAGGCGCTTGTTGTAAAAGCTCCTCAAACAAGACCCGTATGGACAATTTCCCGGCAGGATTCATCCCTGGTGGAGGTATCCAATGATTGATATAAAAATAGTAGACGGGATTATTGAAAAATGGAATACCGATCCCGACTTCGTCATCGAAATGATGCAGGATATTCAAGATGAATTCCGTTATATCCCCAAGGAAGCCCTTGAAAGAATATCTGACAGAACCGAAAAACCAAGGGGCAAACTGTTCCATATAGCAACCTTCTACAGAGCTTTCAGTCTCGATCAAAGAGGTGAAGAGGAAATCCAGGTCTGCATGGGAACAGCGTGTTACGTTAAAGGAGCTTCAGATGTACTCGCTGCTCTTGAAAGGGAACTTGGCATATCGAGCGGAGAAACAACCCCGGACGGCAAATTCACTCTTTCGGAAGTCAGGTGTCTTGGCTGTTGTGGAATTGCTCCGGTGATAACCATTGGCAATGAGGTTATCGCAGAGGTCAAACCTTCACAGGTTAGCAACCTTATCTCCAGTTACTGCAAGAGCTGAGGGAGTTATCATGAATACCAATTCAATAGATCAATTACAAACTCTTCTTGAATCATCTGCAGGCGCTGCAAGTGATACGGCACTATTCCTCACGGTCCATCTAGGTACGTGTGGAATAGCCGCTGGAGCAGGTAGAACGCTTAAGGCTGTGAAAACCTCTATTACATTCGGAAGCATTCAGCCCATTGAACTGAGAACCAGCGGATGCGCAGGCCTTTGTAGCTGTGAGCCTATGATATCCGTCAGCAGGAATGGTGAACAAACGGTGATGTACCTTGATGTTACCGAGGACAAGGTCAATGACCTGTTAGATTGTATCAGAGGAGTAAAAACAGCTGAAGAATGTAGTTTAAAGACTATAACCCACGATGATCCCTTCTACCTCAAGCAGCAAACGGTAGTATTTGTCAATCGAGGGCTCATCGATCCGGAAAGCCTTGATGATGCTCTTGCAAGTGGTGCCTACAAAGGGCTGGCCAGCATACTTGACAATATGGATCCCGCAGAAGTCATCACAGAAATAACTAAATCGGGACTTCGAGGAAGGGGTGGTGGTGGTTTCCCTGCCGGAGTGAAATGGTCTTCCTGCGTCAGTGCGTCTGAACGGACTGGAGACATCCCTGTAATAATCTGTAATGCGGATGAGGGTGATCCTGGCGCATATATGGATAGATCTATTCTGGAGTCCGATCCTCATTCGATCATAGAGGGCATGGCTATCGGAGCATACGCGATCGGGGCAGAGGAGGGTTATATTTACATCAGAAAAGAGTACCCCCTCGCCTTGGAAATCCTTGAGAATGCAATCCAGCAAGCTCGCGAGAAGAACCTTCTTGGAAAGGGTATACTCGGAACTGATTTCTCTTTTGATCTCGTCATTCATCGCGGAGCAGGAGCATTTGTCTGTGGTGAATCATCAGCCCTCATGGTCTCAATGAGCGGTATGCCGGGTGAACCTCGAGCGAAGTACATTCATACTGTTGAATCCGGTTACAAAGGACGTCCAACAGTCCTCAACAACGTCGAGACTCTGGCTAATATTCCGAGAATTATTACAAGGGGAGCTAAATGGTTTGCATCCATAGGAACCGGAGATGTTTCCGAGAATCCGTGGAACGGTTCATCCGGAACGAAGGTCTTTTCGCTGGTCGGGGATATTAATAATGCTGGTTTAGTCGAGATTCCAATGGGTATTACTCTCAGAGAAATAATCTTCGATATCGGCGGAGGTATACCAGATGGCAGGGAATTCAAGGCTGTACAGACCGGAGGTCCCTCCGGAGGAGTCCTCCCCGCTGACAAACTTGACCTTCCTGTTGATTTCGACACCCTCACCGAGGCAGGATCAATGATGGGCTCAGGCGGTATGGTTGTCATGGATGACTCCACATGCATGATCCAGATAGCGAAGTACTTCGTTGATTTTCTCAAGGATGAGTCCTGCGGTAAGTGCACACCCTGCAGAGAAGGCCTTGTAGCCCTTGGAACCATTCTGGAAAGAATAATCAGCGGAGACGGTCGCCAGGGTGATATCGAACTTCTCGAGGAATATGGACAGAACATGTGCGAAACCAGCCTGTGCGCGCTGGGTCAGACCGCAGCCAATCCTGTTCTCAGCACAATCAGGTACTTCCGGGATGAATATGAAGACCACATCCGTGAGGGAAAATGCGGAGCGCTCAAGTGTAAGGCACTTATTGAGTACCGCATTAATACGGAGAACTGTACAGGTTGCACTATCTGCGCCAGAAACTGCCCTGTGGACGCAATCGAGGGCAGCCTTAAAGAACCACATGTGATAAACCAGGAGAAATGTATACGCTGCGGAGTCTGCAGGGAAGTATGCAACTTCAACGCGGTGGAGGTGCTATAATGGCAGACAGAGAAATGATAACAATCGAAATTGACGGGAAATCTGTCTCGGTTGACAAGGATACAACCATTCTTGAAGCAGCTCAAAGCATCGATGTATACATTCCCGCCCTCTGCAACAGTGAACTGGTAGAACCATATGCGGCATGCAGGCTCTGCATTGTGGAAGTGGATGATGGAAGAAAGACAAAACTTGTTACTTCATGCAATTATCCTGTTCGAAAACCTATCAGTGTATACACCTCTTCGAAAAAAGTGCTCAGGAACAGGAAAATCACTCTGGAAATGATGCTTTCCAGGTGGCCCAATGTGCAGGTTATCAAAGATCTCGCAAAGAATGCCGGAATTGAAAAAACCCGCTATCAGCATCCTGCCGTCGACCTGAATCCCAATGCCTGCATTCTGTGCGGTCTCTGTATGAGAATTTGCGAACAGGGTATCTGGGAAAATATCATTAACTTCACGAACAGGGGTGCGGAGAGGGCAGTTCGAATGCCTTACGATTCCGAGCAGCCCCATTGCGTCGGATGCGGCGCCTGCGCTGAAATATGCCCCACCGGAGCAATAACCATGGTAGACGACCCCAACCAGCCTTACGATGCCGAAATGATAAGAAAAGCCGGCATGAGGATAACTAAGGAAATGATAAAGTACGACGAGGAGCAGTGCGACATGCGCGGTGTGGGAACCGCTCATCTCGTTGAGATAATGGATGCCTACGATCTCCTCCCTGTTATGAACTACCGTTTTGGCAAGCATGAAGAGACCCCGAAGATCAGCTCAGATATCTTCAGAAAACACTTCACAAAAGGTAAACCTGACGGATGCTGGCTCGGATGCACCATGGCCTGCGCCAAGGCTATCGAAAACTTTGAACTGAAAACCGGCCCTTACAAGGGAGAGAAAGTACTTGTTGATGGCCCGGAGTACGAAACACTTGGCGGTTCATCCAATATGGGAATCTTCGATCCCTATTTCGTAGCCGAGTATAATTTTTACTGCGATACGTACGGACTTGATACGATCTCCTTCTCAACAGGAACATCCTTTGTCATGGAATGTTACGAAGCAGGTGTTCTCGATAAAGAGAAAACCGGAGGGCTTGAAATCCCCTTCGGTGCCAAAGATGCAGCTCTTGAGCTCCTTCACCAGATAGGCCGTGGAGAAGGCTTCGGTCTTATAGCCGGCAAGGGCATCCGTTACATGAAGAAGTACTTCGTGGATAACTTCGGTGCTGATCCGGGTTTTGTGTTTGACATCGGTATGGAAGCCAAGGGAATGGAATACTCGGAATATGTGACCAAGGAATCCCTCGCACAGCAGGGCGGTTACGGCATAGCTCTTAAAGGCGCCCAGCATGACGAAGCATGGCTCATCTTCATGGATATGGTTAACAAGCAGATACCAACCTTTGAAGATAAGGCGGAAGCCCTTCATTACTTCCCCATGTGGAGAACCTGGTTCAGCCTCTGCGGGCTATGCAAACTCCCGTGGAACGATGTCGAACCGGCGGACAACGCTGAAACAGATGAACCGGCCAAAGTCTCTGGACATGTTAAGGGGTACTGCGAGTTCTTT
Source organism: uncultured bacterium (assembly GCA_965372215.1). GTDB lineage: Bacteria > Fermentibacterota > Fermentibacteria > Fermentibacterales > JCC-6 > Aegiribacteria. The sequence goes on from CBDVBK010000036.1 coordinate 23,625, forward strand.
GAAGGTGTAACAGGAAAACCTCAGACCATGGACAGCCTGATAAGGATGTCCGAAAAAGTTTATAACTTCCAGCGCGTATTCAACCTGAAGATGGGTTTTGGAAGACGTGAACATGATGCAATACCTTACAGATCCGCCGGTCCTGTCACAGTCGAGGAATACGAATCACGCCAGGAAAGGTACGACACTCAACTTCGAGAAGACGTGGGCATTGATCCCTCCGGAATGTCTTCCGAAGAGAAAGTTGCACATATGCGCAAATACAGGGAAGCGCAGTACGAACATCTCTTGGACGCTGTATATAAGCGCAGGGGATGGACAAACGATGGTGTTCCTACTATCGCCAAGCTCCTGGAACTCGGAGTGGATTTCCCCGATGTAATCGAGCTTGTCAAGAAGCACGGAGGCTAATCGAATAAAGGGCGGGAACTGATTATGTTCCCGCCTGTTCAACAATCATGATAACTGTCAATGGAATAACACTCGACTGGAATGAAGGTAAAACCGTCCGTGATGTTATACAGGAATTGAATTACCTTTTCCCTCTTCTTATCGCACGAATCAACGGTAAACTCATTCCAAGGGATAAGTATGATTCAACAGAAATCCCAGATGAAGCAACTGTAGACATAATCCACCTTATGTCAGGCGGATAAATACATGGTTGACTGCACTACCTGAAGGGATGACGTCGACCCTATTCATCCACTTCTTTCATTGAGGTTGTCATTAGTCTGTCGAGTGAGTTATTATACTATGTTCTATACAGTAGATTGAGAAGTAATCCGGAAATACCGGAGTTATCTTCATTGACATACTGTAAAATGCAAACTGATACTTAATTAAGTATTTGAATGAGAGAAAGGAAGTGTTCTTATGAAGATTTGCGTGTTTGCTCTTGTCATAATCGCGGCTATTGCTTTCACTGCTGATGATATAGTGCTCAACGGCAATAACCACACCGAGGGTACTGGTCCTGTAAGCATCGATGGTACAGCCTATTCACAGGCTTGGGACGTCGGTAATGCCACACACGGTGTAAGTATATACGGTGCCGGTGACCGCTGGGCCTGCGATGATTTCGTGCTTACCGGTAACTGGGAACTGAATCAGGTTGTCATATGGATGATCTGGATGGGGGAAATGGGCACAAGTATGAACATCGTTTTCGCAGAAGATGATGGTTCTTTAGATCCTAACAACGCAACCGTCGTATGGAGTGAAGCTGTACCCTCTGATAACGTCTTCGTTGATGAATGGGAATCATCGGGCGGCACACTTTATGACATCTACGAATTCACCGGCACAATCAACGCGGATGCATATCCGGTTCTTTCAGATGGCGTAACTTACTGGATTCAAGTCCAGGCTGATGTTGTAGACAACTGCTTCGTAATGCTCAGTGATAATAATATCGGCAGCACCGTCTGGTATAACGATGGATCAGGTCTTTGGGTGAGTACTATCGATCACCCTGACATGGGATGGTCAACCGATATGTTCTTTGATATGTATGGTGAGAATACGGCACTTGAATCAAGCACATGGGCTGACATCAAGTCACTTTTCTAGTTCCGGTTGATTTAATCTGCTAAACAACAGGGGAAGGGCATTTGCCCTTCCCCTGTTGCATTAATCGCTCAGACATCAACTTCATACAGATAAATACTACTGAATAGGAGACGCTGAGGCGTTCTTAAGATTCAGGAGAGCATTAGTACGGTGACAGCTGTAGACTATGAAAAATGCAGTGAGTTTGATATATCTCAATACTTAGGTGAATCTCAAATACAGGGAGTAGAAGCATGCTTAATCTTGTTCCCCGCCTGATTTCACTGAATCTTTCCGATGGCAATCTTTCAGGATCTCTTTCCGGAAGTGTACTGATATTCGATGTATCAGGTTTCGCGTCTATGGCTGAAATCCTTTCCAGACAGGGAAAAACAGGAGCAGAAATACTCTCAAATACGCTGAACAGCGTCTTTTCCAGAGGTATTTTATCAATGATCAGGGGAAGCAGGGGTTTTATATCCGGATTCAGCGGAGACTCATTTGCTGTTATCCTTCCTGGAATTGCGATTGAAAAGGGAGAATCTTTCGTAGAAGAGATGATGAAAAGACTGGCACTGGCATCAGCATCTTCAACTTACAAAATAATATTTAAAGCTGGAGGTTCTGACGGAAAGATTGACTGGGGAATATTCGGAAGAGAGAGAAAAGGATGGTTCTTCTCCGGAAGCGCATTCAGAAGAGCCTTTCAGGCTATTGAAAAAACCGAACAGGGAAGTTTTGCCTTATACAGGGAAAAAACTCTTGAAGAAGAAACTTATACTGCTGACAGAATGGGTGGGCGAGCTCCGGATAGAGTACTCGAAACAAGCTTTTTCCCCGAGAAATTACTTAACTCGGAACCATATGGTGAGTTCAGAAGAGTTTTTCCGGTATTCCTGACTCCAGTGAATACAGAAGGATCTGATCAGGAACTGATCAGATCATTGGCCCCGGAGGTGATACAGTCTTCAGTAGAAACAGGAGGGTTTTTCAATGGAGTTCATTACGACTCAAGCGGATTCTATTTTCTGACCCTGTTTGGAGCTCCGGAAGCTCATGAGAATGATCTTGAACGTGCTTTGACCTTCTCCCGTCAGATATACAACTCTGCTCCTTTTCCAATCAGAATAGCTATTTCTTCGGGAACCGTGTATGCAGGTTTCCTGGGATTTCGACAGATAGGAACCTACACAGTTCTCGGAAGCCAGGTAAATATAGCTGCCCGGATAATGAGATTCGGGAAGAACTCCGGTATTTATGTAACTGACAGGATTGCGGTCGACACTCCGGGATCAAGCACTGCAATCTCAGTCAAAGTCAAAGGCATGACAGACGAGGTTAGTATTTTCAGGCTTGAGGACAGCGCTACTGAATCAAGCAGATATCCTTATGAGGGCAAGCTTCTTGGAAGAGCTGAAGAGCTGCAGACAATTACCGAGCTGGCTCGGAAATCTGCGCGTGATTCCACTGGCAGTGTTCTTCTGGTATCAGCTCCGGCAGGAATCGGCAAGTCTCATCTCCTGTGGGAGGCTGGCAATATCCTGGAAACTCAAGGATTCAGAAGAATCCACCTGAGATGCGATGATATTATCAGACGAAGCTTCGGACCGTTTGTCACATTCCTTAGAGACTATTTCCAGCAGAACAGGGATTCATCAAGAAAGGATAATCTAGCCGCATTCAACAGGATATTCCACACCCTATCCGCAAGTATAAAAAACCGGCACCAAGGCAGGGCTCAGGAACTTGAAAGAACCCAATCATTTCTCTCCGCGCTTATTGGAATTGATATACCCGGTTCTCTCTACAGCCAGGTTGGACCGGAAGGAAAACAGGAAAACACAATCACTGCGCTGCGGGAATTCTTTCTCTACATTGCTCAGCCTGAACCTCTATTTATGGTTATAGACGATATCCAATGGCTTGATGACAGCTCAGAAGCTCTTGTTAGGAGTATGATCAGAAATCTGGATAATCTTCCCATTGTTCTTGCTCTTGCAGGCAGGACACATGACGATGGCACAAAAATAGAAATCCCCACTGAAAAGGAATCATTTATTATCAACCTCGAACCTCTTCAACAACAAACGCTTCCCGAACTCGTAAAGGAAATCCTGGGAGGACTTCCCGACACCGACCTGGGAAAATTCCTCGCGACACACTCCCGCATGAATCCATTCTATCTCAGGCAGTACGCCACATATCTTGTCGAGTCAGATTCCATTAAGAGAAACAATAACATCATTACCCTTTCAGAATCTCCCGATAGGATTCCCAGAGGAATCGTTGATCTCCTGATGGCAAGAATTGACCGTCTGTCGAGCGATCTGAAAAGAGTTGTAAAAAAAGCTTCGGTTCTGGGGCTTGAGTTCAATACCAGGATTCTTTCTGCCATGCTTACAGGCAAAGAACTCGCGCCGTTGCTCAGCAATGGCGCAGAAGAGAAACTCTGGTCATCCGTCTCAGACATCGTGTACATTTTTCATCATGGTCTTCTCAGGGAAACGGCATACAGCATGCAGCTGGAAAATGAGCTTGTTAGACTTCACAATATAGCAGCTTGCGCTATTGAGAATATCTATCCTGGTGATGAGACATTTTTCCCTGATCTCGCATACCATTGGGATAAGGCGAAAGATAGCGAGACGGCATGTTTTTATCTTGATAAAGTACTTCAGGCTGCTTCACAGAGTGGTGACGTAAAACTCAGTTACAAGTACATTGTAAGGTTTAGGGAGCTTCTTGAGCTTCAACCGGACAGGAAAGAACAGTTAATTGACGTAATGATAAAAGAAACCCAGATCCTTGGAATATTTGCCAGATGCAAAGAAGCTGTGGAACTGGCAAAAAAAACTGAAGAACTGGCTCTGGAAGTTGGAAACAGGAAACGATACGCTGAAGCAATGGGTATGCGAGCCTGGCTTACATCTCGCCTTGGAGACTTGAAGAAAGCTCTTGAGATAAATGAGAAAGCGCTTGAGATTCATAATGAGCTTGGATATTTGAGGGGAATATACGAATCCACCGGATATCTTGCAGCGATAAAGTTCATGACAGGCCATGTAAGTGAAGCCAGAAAACTGTTTGAGAAGCAACTGAGAGTATTCGAAGAGATGAAGGATGATGAAAACAACGCCAAGGTGTACAATAATATGGCGTCTACAGCAGTTGATCTTACCGAGAAACAGCAGATTCTCGAAAAGGCGATTGATGTAGCAAAAAAGCACAAGGACAAACGGCTGCATTCTGTCAGCCTGGGAAATCTTGCGGATTTATTTCACAAGAAACATCAGTTTGAAGAAGCAGAAACGACTTACCGGAAAGCGCTGGCAATCGCCAGGGAAATTGGAGACAGGTATTACATATCCTATCACTCATGCGGCCTTGCAATACTGAAGACCGATAAGGGAGACTACTCTCAGGCGGTAAAGATGCTTCAGGAATATTATGAAACCTCACGTGAAACAGGTATTCGTTACGGCGAGGCGGAAGCTCTGGGTTTCATGGCGATTGCTTTGATGAAGAAAGGTGAGCTGGAACGGGCTCTGAGTGCTTTCGATCAGGCATTATTGATTTTACAGGAACTGGATTATGTCCACTATATCTACTTCTTTCAAGCGGACAAAGCGCGTACTCTTTTCCAGCTCGGAAGACTTCAGGAAGCGGAAACTACCGTTCGAGAGTCTAATTCCCTGATAAAAGAACAGGAAAAACCTGAAGCTATGCCTGAGAACGATTCCCTCCTGCAGAGAATTCGTTATGAAAACGCCGATACTCTTGAGGAAAAGCTGAATTGTATCAGGAGTGTTCAGGAAATCATCTCTCAAGCATCCGACCCTGTCAGTATTGTTATTCCTGTACATGATCTCTGGCAGATGATTCAAATCTCCGCGGATGATATACCCGAAGAACTCTCACCGGCAGTATTGAGGAAGGAACTCGTTGAAATACTTGACAGAGCCGCCGAGGAAAAGCCTTCCCATGATATCATCTCGTTGCGGAATGAGATTAGAAACAACACTTAGCCCACATTTAAATTAGTCAAAATAGAACAGACTCACTCTGTGAAGGCTCCTCATAATAGGAAAGCTTAAGCTTCCGTTTATTTTAATATGGCAAGTTTACCAGTTGCTCTGTTCCCACCATTATTCGATATAACAGTATAGAAATAAACCCCGCTTGTAACATCGTCTACATTCAACTTGTAGGTTGCTTCTGGGAGATTACCTGAATCATGTAATAACCTGCCAACAATATCATATACCTTAATATTATCACCCGAGTTAAAATCACCAATAAAGGTAATGATATTTTCTCCTTGATAAACCCGGCAGGGATTAGGATAAACACCAAAATAAGGCTCAGGAGTCGTGCCGTTGGTTATTAATGGATGAGGATAAATGAAGGGGAAATAGCCTGGTTTCTGGACATTATCAAAATAGTCTCTGCCTTGTTGTATGTGAACCTGGCAGTTATTGTGTATGCTGAAGTTCACATCATCCCCATTATATCTATTATTCCAAGAATAGGCCGGTTCATGATCCTGTGGTGGATACGGTGTTTCATCGGTCCACAGGTATTCATCCGTAGAACGCCCTATCTGGTCACGGCATGGATATCCATTTGTAATCTTATAGTGATCTCCTGTATCCCAATCATTATCTGTGCCGCCGGAAAGAATCGCTGTCACCGTGTTCGAAGTGTTCGCAGTGATCTGACCTTTACTGCTGTCCACAAGGTTGTAAACATAAATATCAACAAGCGAGTTAACTTCCCAGTTTTGTAAAGAGTCGGTCAGAGTTAAAGATCCGCTGCTTCCGGTGTGATTACCGGTACCACCCGTTTCAAGCGGCTCGTTTCCATCCCAGGGAGAACCTCCGTTGCATAAACCGCTTACCGAAACTTCGCTGAAGGTCCTGACATTATCTAAAGTAATGTTTGGGCTTGACCATGTGCCGGTCAAAGTATTGTTAAAAACAACCCCTGTTCCGCCGCGAAGAAAAAAAGGTGTCCACATACTGCGGTCTACCTGATTGATTGTATTATTGTAAATTTCCCATTTTATAGTAGCACGATTATTACCCTGGACCGAGTGTGCTTCTAAATAAATATCATTGACAGTGTTGTATCGAAACACATACTTTCCGCCGTAATTTGCATCCATACAATTTCCAAAAACCGTATAACTGAACGTGCAGTCTTCTACATATACTGCCTTGTCTGTTCCCAGATCAAGTTCTTGTGCCCATAAATAATGCTGCTGCGGACCTTCGTGGAGCATTGCCGCAGAACCAATTACCACAACACGGGCGTTTTGAAATGTACAATGATCCACCAGGCCATCCGGATGCACACCTTGAATCGTTCCACGAACCATGACTCCGCTCATGCCTTCTTCGCTGATAATCTTACAATGGTCGACACGCCACCCTGACCCGCCATTGGCACTAATACGCCCCTCATAGAAAGTAAACCCGGTAACTCTTGAACTGGTTTGCTCCAAATCCACTGCTGTACCGGTCGAACTTCTTGTGATGATTGTCAAATCCATGCCTGCACCCTGCAGGAGAATATTCTTGTCATCAGATATGGCAACTCCTGAATCCCAGGTATCCTCCCCTGCAGGAACAATCACTGTATCCCCATCGGTTGCAGTATCTATCGCTGCCTGCACATCTGTTTGGGAACAACTCGCAGCATTTATCGTTGCTGCATCTACTTCACAAATCCCAATGAAACTGAATAAAAGAATATCAGCCAAAAGAACTATTCTGATTATCTTACGTTTCTCTGAATTGATGATAAATTCTCCCATTGCTTATTCCTCCTATCTTATCACCTTAAACCATACCAGTTGCTTTAGCCACAATCATTCTATGCTATAATAAAGAAATATATTCCGTATCAGATCCTGTCAGTATTGTTATTCCTGTACATGATCTCTGGCAGATGATTCAAATCTCCGCGGATGATATACCCGAAGAACTCTCACCGGCAGTATTGAGGAAGGAACTCGTTGAAATACTTGACAGAGCCGCCGAGGAAAAGCCTTCCCATGATATCATCTCGTTGCGGAATGAGATTAGAAACAACACTTAGCCCACATTTAAATTAGTCAAAATAGAACAGACTCACTCTGTGAAGACTCCTCGGAAAGCTTAAGCTTCCGATTATTTCAATATGGCAAGTTTACCAGTTGCTCTGTTCCCACCAGTTGACATTATAATATAGAAATAAATCCGCTAGTAATATCGCTTGCATTTGACCTGATGTCGTAACTAAAATATCATCATTTAATAAATGTTAAATTGGAACAGATATTTTAACAATTTCTGCTGTTAAGGAATGAGGAAGCACTTTATGGGAATCACAGCCTGCTTTGTACTTTTTGTAATTTCCGCTACCGGAGTGAATATCACACAACCTGTTGACGGAGAGACCTATGACGGCGATTGGCTTACTGTCAAAGCTATTGTTGAGAACGAGAACGAAATACCTGAATACGTCCAGTACTCACTTAACGGACAGTCTGTTATACAAATTCCCCGGTTGAATACAGACTGGTACACATACATGCAGAATGACCTGCATCATGGTTATTCGGAATCACCTGCCCCAACGGATAATACAATACTCTGGACAGCGCCGGTCACCGGAGATTACCACGAGTTCCCCACGCCGGTGATAGTTGATGGGATTGTTTATTACCCCTCCAACTATGGTACTGATTCCCTGTATGCCCTTGATGCCGCTACAGGTGAACTGATCTGGAAATACAGAACCGGTTATACAGATGACGCTGTTACCGTAAAAAACGGCTACCTGTACACGGCGAGCGATTCACTGTGGTGTCTGGATGCCCTGACCGGGGAGAGGATCTGGGCAACAAATGATGCCGACGCAGATGGAAGCACACCTGCGGTGGTTGATGGCAGAGTGTACTGTGGACGATCCAGCTACTATCAGAACACATCCTATATCTATTGCTTCGATGCGGTAACAGGCACAGAGATATGGTCCGAAACACTCTCTGGATATACAGCCAGTTGTTTGACGGTTTGGAACAGTATGGTATTTATCCCAACTTATAATGGTCCTTTATACACCCTTGATGCCAGTACAGGCTCGATCATATGGGAGAACACCGATAGTTATCAGGGCTACTGGGACTCATCTCCGGTTGTTGTAGACGGTGATATCTACATCAGCGGAATGGACAGTAAAACACGGGCTATTGACGCAATGACAGGAACTACTGTATGGGAGGTTGACATAACTCCAGGTACTTACATTTCAGCAACTCCTGCCTATCACGATGGCAGGCTCTACTTCGCGGATCAGGTGGATACATATCACTGTCTTAATGCGTCTACCGGCAGCACAGTCTGGTCTGTGCCAGGCGTGCAGCACGGCTCTTCCGGCATTGCTGACGGGATGGTTTTCTACGGGGAGGGCAGCAATTACTATGATGAACATGCCAGGGTAATCGCATTAAACTGCGAAACCGGTCAGGAGGTCTGGAGTTACATGACCAGCTCAGGACAGTTTGGCATAGTGTCCTGTCCTGCTATTACCGATGGTGTTGTTTACATTGCAGCTACTGACTGGAACCTCTACGCCTTCGGTACCGGTCTTAAATACACCTACCTTGACGATCTGTTCGCGGAAGTGGGATCGAACGAGCTGATAGTTACATCCTTCGACGAAGGAGTTCCCGTTGCCGCAGACACCATAAGCTTCACCGTTACCGGAACGGGAATCACACTGGAACCTTCTCACCAACTCGATCTTTGTGCCAGCCCGAATCCTTTCCGCTCCTCAGCAACCATCTCATTCGAGCTTTCAGAACCGGGATTCACTTCAATTGAAGTGTATGACCTTTCCGGTAGAATTGTTTCCACCCTCGAAAGCTCCAAGCTTGCCGCTGGAGAGCATTCGGTGCAGTGGGATGGCAGAAGCCAGAATGGGGAGCCTGTTTCAGCAGGCCTTTACTTCTGCAGGATTCAATCCGGAAGTATTACGGAAACAACCGGCCTGTGTCTGCTGAGATGATAGAATATTTTCATAGATATTAGTGAAAGGATGTTCTAATGAAAACATCAATGATTATCATATTTGTGCTTCTCCTGCTTGCATCATGTGGCGATGAAGGAGAAGTTCCCGCAGAAGAACTGCAGAATGATACCAGGGAAAATTCTACCGCTCTTCCTGAGATAGATATTTATCTTAAAGTTACGGACTCAATCGGTATCGATATCGGTGACAGTAACTACGTGTTCGGAAAACCGATAATGGCTATTCATTCACCTGATGCAAATATAGCAGTTCTTGATATTCAGAAACTCTGCATTCTCTTCTATTCCCCTGATGGTGAGTATATCCGAACCGTTGGTCGTGAGGGAAGCGGTCCAGGTGAGTTTCTTATGCCTGCATCCTTCACATTTATGTCCGATGGTGGTATGGCCGTGTCCGATATCATGGCAGGCAAGATAACCTTTTTTGACTCCGATTATGAATATTCTGATCAACTTATCGGATTTTTCCCCTCAGCTCCCCCAGTCATCATCGGAGTTGACTCAGGAGCGATCGTCGGAATGCTTACTGCATTCGATCAAACCGAAGAGGGCATGTTTCTTGGCTTCAGTCTTGCGAGATGGGAAGGAGAAGTTGAACCGACAGTGGAGTATTATTCCACCTTCGAACCCTTTGATCCTTCCGATATCGCTGCTTCTTCAAAGGACATCATTTTCATGGCCACTGCGGCACCAGACGGCAGAGTCTTCTGTGCTCCTTTATCCACGGAGGATTTCATTGTAGAAGGTTACATGCCAGATGGCACTTCCTTCCTGCATATCGAGGACGAAGATTTCCAGAAAGTCAGAAAGACAGATGAGGAGATCCAGGATGAAATCGATCGCGCTAACGAGAATATGGCAGCTTACGGGGTTGAAGGCATCATTGAATGGGAACCCGATCAGTACAAGACATCAATTTCGTCACTTTCGATAGACAACAAAGAACGTCTCTGGGTCAGGATGGGTATTTACAGTGAAATTGTATTTCGGGTCTATAACATGGATGGAGAATTTTTGTTCAACGCAGGGGTCGATCTCCCCGGAGATATTGATTCTTTTAAAGCCTGGGAGATCATTATTGATCAACATGGCATCCTGGCATTTAATACCATGCCCGAAGATTACGCAAGGATCTATATTCTGGAAGAGCTATCGGGTAGGCGGTAGTATTGCTACCGCCGCCTCCCACAGCACCGAACGTACGG